>JBIIWP010000027.1:0-30354 GCA_044338855.1 Pseudohongiellaceae bacterium
CGCACCAGCGAATCGAAGTTGAACGCCCCCAACAATCGCGAGGAGCCGGATTCGATGTCGACGAAGCGACCGCTGTCGATAGCCATGTTGATGTCACCACTGGCCTTCTTGAGCGAAAACGCCAAAGGCGATCCCGGCCACGTCAAAGCGCTGTCGAAGATCGCAGCACGGCTGACGACATTGGCGTCATGCCCCCACTTGGGCATTACCTGTGCCAGGTCGTTGGCGGCGAACACGCCATCGAAGCGACTGTTGTGAATACCGGCACGATAGTACCAGTCGACGCGTCCGCCCAGTTCGGTGTCTGCTTCTGTGCTGGCGTCTTCATCGAGGCGCAGCCCGTAGATGCGCGAACTTTGCTCCTGCATGCGCAGGTTGCTGATGCGCGCTCCGGTGGGCAATGGGGCAAAATCAAAACTCCAGCTGCCGAGATTGCTGGGGCCAATGCTCAGCTCAGCAGTGCTGAACCGGAATGCCGGCAACTGCGTGGGATCCACGTCTTCGAGCAGGTCGATGTCTTCAGGTGGTTCAACGGCTTCGGGGTCAGGCTCGGGACGCGGAGGGAAGCGCAAGTACTCAAGATCAATTTGCCAGGGGCCCTCTTCAGCGACGGGCAAAATCAAGTCGCCTGAAACCTGTTCGTTGTTGCCATGGATGCGCCAGGCACCATCACTGAACAGCACCTCCAGATCCATATCGGCAAACTCCTGGCCGACGACCCGCAGCTCGCCCACACCGATGTCCACCAGACGCAGGTAATCATGCAGACCACTGCTGTCACCAACAGCGGTGTTTGCGTCGTCTCCGGTGAAACGCTGCGCCACCTCGCTCCACGCATCGTAGTCGAACACCGGCAATTCGCCGCTCACCAGGAGCCCTTGGGTAGCAGCACTGGACTGACGGATATTGAAATCACGATTGAGAGTGCCGAAATGCAGTTGGCCACGCACCACGCTGCCTGCATCAAGGATCAACTGGCCTGACAGCCAATCCTGGAAACGCAACGCCAGTTCGCGCTCGTTTTCGTGGAAGTGGAGGTCTAGCTGCAACTCTGCACTGTCCTCGGCAGCCTTGTCGAAGGGCGCAGGAAATGCCGTTTCCACCCCCACCAGATCCGACCTCAGCTGCAGCCGCGGCACCTCCGTGCCGGATCCACCAACCGGTATGTCAATTTGTGCGCTGTATTCAATTTGCCCGGTCGTGAAGCCGAGAATGTCGCGCACGAACGCGGACTGGCCTTCCCATGCTGCCAGCGTCTCCGTCGCTACGCGACCTGTACCGAGGATGCGGATGTTGCGGGCCGGCTGCAAGGTTTCGATGTTGATTGAGACAGCTTTGTCGAACAGGCGTCCCTGCAGCGCGTCGGCCTGCAAGCCACTGTCGTTGGTATAGCGGACCACGCCATCAAGTCCTGCGATATCCAGCTGGTAGGGCGTGATGCGCAAGCTGCTGCCCATCGCACGCGCCTGCACCTCCAGACTCTGTTCACGCTGTGCACCTCCCAAAGGCTGCTGCAGACTGACATCCACCTGCAGGTTACCCTCGCCTTCCCAACCGTCCAGCACTCCTCCGACATGCTGGCTCACCGGAGTGTTGCGCAGGAAATCGAGTCCGGCAGAGGTTTCCGCAAGTGCCTCCACCTGCAGGTCCAGCAGCGAGCCACCTCCTGCAAAGGGGCGGATCTGGGCGTGCACCTGCGTGGCATTGATGCCGGCGATGCTTGCCTCGCTGCTGACGACGTCGGTGAACTGATCGCGCACCAGTACGCCGGCACTGGCGGTGGCCACGAGCGGCCAGTCGGGCAGGAAGCGCAACACGCCATTTTCCACACGAAACCAGGAGCTGTGGGTGAGCGAGCTGAGACCGGGCTCGCGCGCCCAGGAGTTGCGCAGCAGAAACCCGCTGTCGACGATACGACCGGCAACCAGGGCCTCATCAAGCCATTGCATGGTATCGGCGGTACGCTGCAGTGTGGGCAGGTAATCGGCATGGACCGCGACATCCATCCAGTTCATGCCTACGGCAAGCGAGAGATCCGAACGTGCGCCGGGCGTGCCCATACCCGTGTTGTGCAAGGAGAACTGCACACGGCCTTCAAGGTCTGCACTGCGCACCACGATGGGTGTACTGCTGACCTTTACTTCACCCGGCGCCAAATCCCAGTTGATACGCGTATTGAGATGGGCGTAACGCCAGGGCGCGCGGAACAGGTTCGGCAGATGGATGCTGGTATCGCGGGCATCCACTTCCGCAAACCCGCGCCCCGCCACAACTTCGGCATAGCCGCGCAGTCCTGTACCGGCAGGCGCGCCAAGCCATGCACCTACGTCAATGCCGTCAAACTGCGTGCGCAGCAGAAAGCCATCGGGGTAGTCGCCAAGGCGATCCGATTCCAGCGTCAGGGGTCCCAGCCGTCCGGTCGGTGCCAGCGCCTGCAAGGCCTGCTGGCCGCTATCCGGTAGTGGCAGGCCTGCCGTCAACTCAGCCAGGGTGGCGACGTCGAGGCTCTGCGCCTGCAGCATCCAGGGCTGCGCAGCGTCCAGAGGCAGGCGCAAGTTGAGCGTACCCGGCGTGAGCAGTACCCCGTTCAGATCCAGTGCAATATCCTGCACGGTCATTCGCCAGACCGGATCCACCATGCCGACTGATGATTCTGGCCAGGCACCCAGGTTCAGCGCGGCCGAGGTCAAGGTGAATACCTGGCCCTCGGCCTGCACTGCACGCAACTGAAGGTCGTCCACACGGCTCTTCAATGAACGCAGGCCACGCTGGTCCAGCTCCAGCCAGAGGTCCGCATCCAGCCCAAACGCCTCCAGACGCCAGTCGACCGGCAACGCAGCGGCAAGCTGCGGCTGCAGGTCCAGATCAACCAGGGAAAGGAAGGCATCAGCCCGGAAGGTCCTGCGTGGATCGCCCAGCAGTTGCAGCACGGCTTGTTGGGGCGGGCTTTGCGCCCCAACACGGAACTGCAGCCGCAGATCATGGCGGCGCCCGGCATTTTCGAGTTCCAGATAGACAGAGTGCAGCGGAAACACCTGACCATCAGCCAGACTCACGCGCACACTGGCCTCCTCAAGACTGATGGCAGGTGTCTTCAACAACAGGTCGAGGATGAGGTCCTTGTAGTCGCGCTCACCTGGCGGCAGGCCACGCAGGGTCCAGCGCCCGTCAGTGCTTTGTTGCAGGGACAGGTCGAGACCACGCAGCGCGACATGGCCCAGCGACAGTCGCCCCAGCTGCAGTGTCGACCACAGGTCCAGGCTCAACTCGCCACCGTCAACCGCGAAGCGCGTGGCGGGATCGTCAGGGTCCAGCTGCAACACGAGCCCACCCACCGAAAAACCGGGACTGAAGCGAAACCAGCTGCCTTCCAGGGTACTGATAGTCACTGGCGAGCCCAGCAACTGGCTGAGGCGATCTTCCACCTTGTCCTTCTGCGTGGTCAGCACCGGCATCAGGAGCCGGCCACCCGTCACATACACCGTACAGAGCGCCAGCAACACCAGCAGCGTGCGCCATACCTGGCGCACACACTGTCGCCAGAAGCCCGGTCGCGGGGTACTGGTGTACCCTGCGACCATCTCTGCGACAGGTTCTGTTGGTGTTGGCTGCTCCGGTGTTTCCGTGCTCATCTTGCTCAGGACATCACCACGTCAAACTGCTCGGTGGTGTAAAGGGCTTCCACGCGGAAGCTGATGTTCTTTCCCGTCAGGGTTTCCAGGTCCGCAATGGTGGAGGATTCCTCGTCCAGCATGCGATCCACCACTTCCTGCGAAGTCATGACGTGGATGGCGTTGTTCTCGTAGGCACGCGCCACCCGCAGGATCTCGCGAAAAATCTCGTAACAGACGGTCTCTGCGGTCTTGATGGTGGAGCGGCCCTGGCAATGGGGGCACTCCCAGCAAAGTATCTGCTGTAGGCTTTCGCGCGTGCGCTTGCGCGTCATTTCCACCAGCCCCAGCTCGGAGAGCGGCGAGATGCGCGTGCGCGCCGGGTCTTTTTCAAGAGCCTTCTGCAGCGTTCGCAGCACCTGGCGCTGATGTTCTTCATCCTGCATGTCGATGAAGTCAATGATGATGATGCCGCCGATGTTGCGCACTTTGATCTGGCGGGCAATCGCCTTGGCGGCCTCCAGATTGGTCTTGTAGATTGTCTCTTCCTGGTTGCGGCTGCCAAGAAAGGCACCGGTGTTCACATCGACGGTTGTCATCGCTTCGTTCTGGTCGATCACGAGGTTACCACCGGATTTGAGCTTGACGCTGCGACTCAAGGCCCTCTGGATCTCTTCCTCGATACCGAATACGTCGAACAGCGGGCGCTCTTCTTCGTACAGTTCGATATGGCCAAGCAGGTCCGGTGTGAATTCGCGCACGAACTCCTGCACCTCCTCGTATATGCGGGGATCATCGATGCGGATGCGCTCCACATCAGGCTTCAGCAAGTCGCGCATCGCGCGCACGTACAGCACCAGATCCTCATAGATCACGCGCACGCTGCCCTGCCCTTCGGCGATGCGGCGTTCGACGGTGGCCCAGGCCCGACGCAAGAAACGGATATCGGACACCAGCTCACCATCGCTGACGCCCTCAGCCGCGGTCCGCAGGATGAAACCGCCCTGTCCCTGCACGCCCTCTTCTTGGGCGCTGCGTGTCAGTGCTGTCAACAGCCGCTCGCGCTCCTCTTCATTCTCGATGCGCTGGGAAATACCGAGATGCCGGCTGCGCGGCATGTAGACGAGATGGCGCGAGGCAATGGAGAGATGCGTGGTAAGCCGGGCTCCCTTGCTGGCAATCGGCTCCTTGGCCACCTGCACCACCAGCATCTGGCCTTCGCGCAGCAACTCCATGATCCCCAGCGGCTGCGGTGGATTGAGCTCGAAACCCTCGGTGTCCTTCTGCATGACGTCGGCAGCATGAATGAAACCGGCCTTTTCCAGTCCGATGTCGACGAAGGCAGCCTGCATCCCGGGCATGACCCGCACCACTTTGCCCATGTAGATATTGCCGACCGGACCGCGCTTGTTGTTACGCTCGATGTAGATTTCCTGCAACAAGCCTTGTTCGGTAAGTGCCACGCGCGTCTCGCGCGGAGTGGCATTGATCAGGATTTCGACACTCATGTACTGCTCTCCTTCCGGAATTCTGCCAACAACCGTGTTCCGGTTATACCGAAGTTGGCGAGCAACTGCACCGTTTCAAACAGGGGCAGCCCCATGACGCCGCTGTAGCTGCCGTCGATATGGCTGATGAACATGGCTCCGAGGCCCTGCACGGCATAGGCTCCTGCCTTGTCGCGGGGCTCGCCGCTGCTCCAGTAGGCCACCATTTCCTCACGTTCAATGCTGCGGAAGCACACCCGACTGACACTGAGTGCGTCGTGTACAACAGTGCCACGCGCTACTGCCACAGCGGTCATCACCTGGTGTTCACGCCCGGACAGCATACTCAGCATGCCGATGGCGCTTTCAAGCGATGCGGGCTTGCCGAGGACGACGCCGTCGCAGACCACGGAGGTATCGGCGGCCAGCACTGGCAGAGAGTCGAGGCAAGCGGGATCGCTCTGGGCGACCCGGGCTTTTTCGAGCGCCAATCTTCGCACATAGGCCTCCGGAGTCTCGCCGGGCCGCAAGCTCTCGTCGATGTCCTGTGGCAGCAGTACATGTTCCAGCCCCAATTGCAGCAGTAATTCGCGCCGGCGCGGCGATGCCGAAGCCAGGATAAGCCTGGGAACGCGCGCGGGCGAGAGCATGGACAGTGACATGGGAAAGGGCCTGGACCGGGGCTTGCGAAAGAGGGTGGCATTATCCCCCATGCGTGCTGCACCCGCCACGGGGCACTTGCTATACTTGGCGCCGATGAGCACGCTCAAGTTCAAAGATCACACCCTCACACTCAAGCCCTACGAAAGCGTACTGGATTGCCTGCTGCGCAATGGCGAGGCGGTGCCCTATGCCTGCAAGGCCGGCATGTGCCAGGCCTGTCTCGTGCGCGCGGTGGATTGCGAGGCCAGCGAGGAATCGCGCAAGTGGATCAAGCCCGAACTGCAAGCGCGTGGTTTCACCCTGGCGTGTCAGTGGGTGCCGGATGGTGATGTGGCTGCCGCACTACCGGCAGTGGAGGATTTTGCACACAAGGTGCGCCTGCTCGACCTGACATCACTGAATGCGCGGGTCATCAAGGTACAACTGGGTATGTGCGACCCTGCGGCAAAATTCAGCTGCCGTCCTGGCCAATACGTAACACTCACAAATCCTGGGGGTGTTTCGCGCAGTTATTCGGTGGCCAACGATTACGCACTTGACGGCACGCTGGAACTGCATATCAGCAGTACTGCCCACGGGCTCTTCACGCAATGGCTGTTTACCCAGGCACGCCCCGGAGACTTGCTCTACCTGCGCGGACCCGCTGGAACCTGCCACTACCGTGCGGAGGATGGGGATGTGGCACCCTTGCTGTTGGCCGGCAATGGTACCGGCCTCGCGCCACTGTACGGCATCGCGCGTGATGCCCTGCGCTGCGGCCACCAAGGCCCCATCACCCTGATTCACGGGGGACGCAGTCCCGCACAGCTGTACATGGTGGGGGAGTTGCGTGCGCTGGCAAAGCGGCACGGCAATTTCCGCTATATGCCCTGCGTGCAGGAAGCCGCTGGCGCGGACGGATTGCATGCCGGCAGTATCGAGCAAGTGCTGGAGCAGCATGTCGCCAGCCTCGGCAAAGCCGCCAACCCAGGGCAGTGGCGAGCCTTTGTGTGCGGCAGCCCGGACCTGGTGCATGCCTTGCGCAAGCGCCTGTACTTGCTGGGGCTGCGCGCAGCCAACATCCAGTGCGATCCGTTCACGGAGCGCACAGTAGTTCCTGCTTCCACATGAAACACCTCTGAACCGGGAGAAATGCGGCAATGAACGAACTCGCAAGTTTCAGTGAATCCTTCTTCGGCACCGCCTCCTCGATCCTCGCCAATGCCTTCATACTGTTCATTGGCTTCCTGATGGCTACAGCAGTAGTTCTCTACCTGATCGACATCAGACAGACCACGCATACAATCCGCCGCAACTATCCGCTGATCGGCCGCTTTCGCTACCTGTTCGAAAATCTCGGCGAGTTCCTGCGCCAGTACTTCTTCTCGATGGATCGCGAGGAACTCCCGTTCAACCGTGCGCAACGCTCCTGGGTGTATCGCGCCGCAAAGAACCTCGACAACACCCAGGCCTTTGGTTCCACCACCAGGGCCAACGACATCGGCCACGTCATTTTCATGAACGCGGGATTCCCGCTCCTTGATGAGGAGGCCCAGGATATCCAGCCACTGGTGTTCGGTCCCGGCTGCCGTGAGCCCTACACCAGCAGTTCAGTGTTCAACATCTCGGGCATGAGCTACGGCGCCATCTCGCGTCCGGCAGTCCAGGCGCTGTCGCGAGGTGCGGCAATGGCCGGCTGCTGGATGTGCACCGGCGAGGGTGGCCTGAGCCCCTATCACCTTGAAGGCGGCTGCGACATCATTTTCCAGATTGGCACGGCCAAGTACGGTGTGCGCGATGGGCATGGCCAGTACGACGAGAAGAAGCTGATGTCGGTCGCAGCAAAGCCGCAGGTGAAGATGCTGGAGCTGAAACTGAGCCAGGGTGCCAAACCGGGCAAGGGAGGCATCCTGCCCGCAGTAAAGGTGACAAGCGAAATTGCGGCTATCCGCGGCATCCCTGCCGGCAAGGACTCGCTGAGTCCGAATCGTCATACCGACGTCGGCAACAATACCGAACTGCTGGAGCGTATCCAGTGGCTGCGTGAGCTCACGGGCAAGCCGGTCGGCATCAAGTTCGTGCTGGGTGATACTGCCTGGCTGGAGGATCTGTTGCAGACAATCAACAAGGTCGGCGTCCACCTGGCACCCGATTTCATGACGCTGGACAGCTCCGACGGTGGCACCGGTGCCGCCCCTCTCACACTCATCGACGACGTTGGCCTGGACCTGCAGGAATCGTTGCCGCTGCTGGTAGACAAGCTGGTGGAATACAAGCTGCGCGAGCGTATCCGCTTGATAGCTTCGGGCAAGCTGATCAATCCGGCCGATGTCGCCTGGGCCCTGTGCGTGGGTGCAGACGCCATCAACAATGCGCGCGGCTTCATGTTCTCGCTTGGCTGCATCCAGGCCATGCAGTGCAACAAGAACACCTGCCCTACGGGCATCACTACACACAATCCGAAACTGCAGCGCGGCCTGGTCACCCAGGACAAGGCTGCGCGCGTGGCCAACTATCAACGCAACATGGTGAAGGAACTGAATGTGATTGCGCACAGTTGCGGCGTGCCAAACGCACGCCACCTGGCGCGACGCCATGCGAGGGTGGTACAGACACCAAGCACGAGTATCAGCATGGTGGAATACTACAAGCGCGTCAGCTGATCAATTGGCGCGCTGCCACTCCAGCACTGCACTGAACGGCACGTCACCACCGAAGATGTCCAGCGCACTGCCGATGGTGAGATCGACACGCGCTTGACCCAGTTGCTTCACGCGATCCAGGTCGGCAAGGCGATGCACGCCGCCAGCGTAGGTGACAGGACAGGGACTGTGCGTGCCAAGCAGTTCGATCAGATCTTCCTGGATGCCCTGACGCAGACCTTCCACATCGACGCCATGCACGAGAAACTCGGCGCAACTGTGCGCCAGTTTTTGCAGCAGCGCTGCATCGACGCGTTCCTCCGTGAAGGTCTGCCAGCGATCCGTGACGACATGGAAGTGGCCGTCGCGCTTGCGGCAACTCAGGTCAAGCACCAGCCTTTCCTTGCCAACGGCACTAACCAGCTGCGCCAGCTTGTGATAGTCGATGTGCCCGCCCGAAAACACGTACGAGGTGACAATGACATGGCTTGCACCGGCCTCCAGATAACGCATTGCGTTATCTGGTGTGACGCCGCCGCCGTACTGCATACCACCTGGCCAGGCCGCAAGAGCTGCGAGTGCCGCGTCCTCATTACCCTTGCCCAACGCGATGACGTGACCACCAGGCAGCGCAGCGTCATGATAAAGCCGCGCGAAGTCCTCAGGTGAACGATCGGTCGTGAAATTGGTGCGCAGATTATCGGTGAGTTTTTCGTCAAGCGAGCCACCCACGATCTGCACCACCTTGCCGTTGTGCAGATCAATACAGGGTCTGAATTTCATGCAGGTTTCGCACTTTTCCGGGTGAGTGAGGGAGAGCTGGCCGCCGTGGGCCAAGGATTTCTTTACATGGTCTTCACGCAACATTCGGCATGAAAGTGGTGCCAGCATACAACAGCTGAATTTTTGATTGCCAGCTTATTCAGCCCTATGGCAGACTGTTTCGCATGTGCACAAAACAACCAGAAGCGAGGGTTATGTTGCAGCACGTCAGGGCCACATCCACCAGCCCAATGACCTCAAGCCACGTCGAGGTCATGGGCTACCGGTGATGAACAGCCCATCCCGCCATAGGGTACTAGAGCGCTGCAAAGCAGCCGGGAGGGTACCCCTCACCGCCTGAAAACCGCGCCACCAGCCCTAGTCGACAACTTGTTCAGCAGCCCCGCAGCAGATTCCTGTCCTGCCTGCAGGCTCTTGGTTGTCGTGACTTGCAAAGCCCAGTCATTCATTGATCAGCGGAGGCAGTACCATGGCAAAAAGATCCCAGGCCAGGCGCCAGAGCAGGTTTGCCGGCGAACCCGAGTCGCAAACCTTCAGGGATACCCGTCCAGGCAGCAATAACAAAGAGCAGAGATCACGCAACAAGCGCAAGCAACACGAAGAACCCAGCAACATCGTCGACCTCAACGCCCGCAGCAGCATGCTGGCCACCAGCTACGCACCCAACCGCATCAAGTCACCCCTCTCCGCTCGTACCGCTTCCCAGCAAAGCTACATCAACGCCATCAAGAACCACTGCCTGACCTTCGGCATCGGTCCTGCAGGCACCGGCAAGTCCTATTGCGCCGGCGCACTCGCGGCCGAGGCGCTGGAGTCGGGCCGTATCGAGCGCATCATCCTCACGCGCCCTGCCGTGGAAGCCGGCGAGCAACTGGGCTTCCTGCCGGGCGAAGTCGAGGAAAAGTACGCGGTGTACATTGATGCCTTCCGCGACATCCTCAATGAACGGCTCGGCCGCGGCGTGGTGGATTACTGTCTGAGGCATGGCCGCATCGTAGGCGCCCCGCTGGCCTACATGCGCGGCAAGACCTTCAACAACAATACCTTTGTGATCCTCGACGAGGCCCAGAACACCACACCGGCGCAGATGAAGATGTTCCTTACGCGTATCGGCGAAGACACCAAGGTAGTGATCAATGGTGACATTCGCCAGAGCGATATCCGCGGGCCCAACGGCCTCGAGGATGCCGTCAATCGCGTTGGCGGACTGCCCGGGGTTTACATCCACAGCTTCGAACGTCAGGACATCGTGCGCAGCGGGATGGTGCGCTACATCCTGGACCGCTACGAAAACTGAAGCCCCTTGCCACTGGCCCGGCTCCGTTCCGCTGACGGAGCCGGTCCCAGCGACCGGGATTGGGATTGGGATTGGGATTGGACGATAGTCCCGTGAATCCAGCAGGCGCCATCCGCTATAATCGCCAGCTTGTCATTTCACGAGATGTCACATGAACAGTCTGGATCAGCAGGTCGTCCGCCAGCTAAGTGCCTGGCTGGGCGCCGGGAAGCACTGCTGGCTGTGCACGATCACCGAAACCTTCGGCTCCTCGCCGCGTCCGGCCGGTTCCCTGCTGGCCTGCAACGAGGACGGCCTCTACTGCGGCTCCCTGTCAGGCGGCTGCGTTGAAGACAACCTGCGCGAAAGCATCTTCAAAGGCGAACTGGCCAAGAACCTGCCGGAGCAGATCCGCTATGGCGTGACAGTGGAAGATGTATTGCGCCTCGGCCTGCCCTGCGGCGGCAGTCTGGAAGTATTCATCGAACCCATCGCGCCGACACAGGCACCGATTTATGCGGAACTGGCCGACAAGATCGCCCAACGCGTGCTGGTCAGCCGCCGTGTCGACAAACACAGCGGCGCAGTCAGCCTGCAAGAGGTCCACCGCCACCAAAGCATCCACAGCACGCCGGACGAGCTCGTGCACACCTACGGACCCTCGTTCCAGCTGCTGCTGATCGGCGCAGTGCAGGTTGCCTGGTACCTGGCCGACATGGCGCAGGCCCTGGATTACGATGTGAAAATTTGTGATCCGCGCAAGGAACTGGTGGACCATGCTCCCGCTACCGCGGCCAAGGTAGTAGCGGCAGTGCCCGATGACTGGTTGCGCTCCCTGACGCTGGATCAGCAAACTGCGATCATTGCACTGTGCCACGACCCCCGTATCGACGACATGGCACTGATGGAGGCCTTGCCCTCCGATGCGTTTTACGTCGGCGCCATGGGCTCGGTCAGTACCAGCGAGTCGCGACGCAGGCGCCTGCTGCAACTGGACCTTACCGAAGCGGAGGTCGATCGCCTGCATGCGCCAGTCGGCCTTGCCATCGGCAGCAAGACACCCCCGGAAATCGCGGTCGCCATACTGGCAGAACTGACCCAACTGCGTGCGGGCCAGCGCCAGGGTCAAGCAGAGACATGACAGCCACTGCGTCTGACGTCTGCTGCATGGTGCTGGCTGCAGGCAGCAGCAGCCGCTTTGGTTCGGACAAGCGCCAGGCGCTGCTGCCTGATGGCCGCACGCTGCTGGAGGCGACTCTCGCCAACATCCCCCCGATGTTTACCCAACGCATTCTCGTGCTGCATCCCGGTGATGGAGAACTTGCCGCAGTACATGCCGGGGCCTGGGAAACGGTTATTGCCGCCAGTGCGGCGCTGGGCATGGGTCACAGCCTGGCGGCGGGGCTTGCCCGGTGCACCAGCTCGACCGGCGTACTGGTAGTGTTGGCAGACATGCCGGCGGTTCAGCCATCCACCTACACTGAACTAGCCCGCCAGCTGTGCAGGGATCGTATCGTGCTGCCGCGCCATGGCGGCAAGCGAGGCAATCCGGTGGGTATCGGCAGGGATTTTTTTACCGACCTTGGCCGGCCACAAGGCGATCAAGGCGCACGCCATCTGCTGCGGGAGCATCCCACTGCAATACTGTGGGTCGATTGCGACGATCCGGGGATATTGCGGGATATCGACAAGCCATCTGACATTGGGGCTTGAGCCAACACCAAGAACGGAAGCGGGCTTGGTATCTCAGCGAGAGCGGGCGCGCGAGCGCCTGCCGCTGCCGGAACAATGCTCGCAAGGGGCACCGGTGAGATAAGTACCATGGCCCAGGCAACGCAGGCAGCCATGGCCCTGCGGCTTGCGCAGAATGTTGATCAGGGCCTGCAGCGAGGACATGTCCTCTTCCTCCGCGAGCGGGCAAACGCTTGCCCGTCCGGGAGGGTTATCCCGGCCGGGGCTCAGGATTGTCGAGGGCTGATTCATTTGCTGACCTTGCTGGAATTGCACGAGGTCATTATAGGAAGCCAACGGCTGCGGCCGATGTTAATCAGCTCACAAAACCAAGCTGCATGAGCGCCAGGCAAAAAAAAGCCCGGGCAAGCCGGGCTTTAGCTGGTTCTATTCGAAACCCAATCATCAAAGGGGGAAAACAAAGAAGATGCAAAACCACATCTCACTTCCTTTGAACCTGACTCAGGGCAATTAGTTCCCGAAGCAACGAAGAAAATCAGAACTGGGACTCGGGCAAATGCACGACCAGACCATCCAGTGCCTCGCTGACCAGGATCTGGCAGCCCAGCCGGCTGTTGGGCCGCGGTTCCAGCACGCACTCCAGCATGTCCTTCTCCATGCCACTGGCGGCCGGCATGCGCGCGACCCACTTGTCGTCCACATAACAGTGACACGTTGCACAACTGCAGGAACCACCGCATTCGCCCACGATACCGTCGATCATGTTGTCCACGGCCGCCTGCATGACGGAAGTGCCGGGCGAAACGTCTACTTCGATACTGTTGCCATCGTGGCTGATGTAGGTCACTGACGCCATGCTCTTGCACTCCAATTCATCTGACAGAAGCGGGTTGGACACAGGGTCTGCAAGCGGCGCCAGGCCCGTAAATTGCAAACAATGTGCATTTTGAAGTGCCGCATTATACCCATGAGCGGCAGAGGCCTGCGAGCCCCAAAATGCATGGCTTGAACGCAGCAGCGGCGACTACACAAGCCGGAGTCAAGGCGCTATATTTGCGCGCACCTTTGCGATCGCCATCCGACGAACCCTTGGACCAAGCAGACAACCCAGACCACCCAGACAAAAGAAGGACGACACACCATGAAAACACGTGCAGCAGTAGCCTTTGCAGCAGGCAAACCGCTCGAAATCTGTGAAGTGGACCTGCAGGGTCCGAAAGAAGGCGAAGTTCTCGTCGAACTGAAAGCCACCGGGGTGTGCCACACCGATGCCTTCACCCTCAGCGGTGACGATCCGGAAGGCGAGTTCCCCGTCATTCTCGGTCACGAGGGCGCTGGCGTGGTGGTAGACGTGGGTCCCGGCGTAAAATCGCTGAAGAAAGGCGACCACGTGATCCCGCTCTACACGGCCGAATGCCGCGAGTGCGACTACTGCCTGCACCCACGCACCAACCTGTGCCAGAAAGTACGCGCCACCCAGGGCAAGGGCCTGATGCCGGATGGCACCAGCCGCTTCTCGCTGGACGGTAAACCAATTCTGCACTACATGGGCTGCTCCACCTTCGCCAACCACACCGTACTGCCAGAAATCTCGCTGGCCAAAGTGCGTGAAGACGCGCCCTTCGACAAGATCTGCTACATCGGCTGCGGCGTGACCACGGGCGTGGGCGCCGTGATCTTCCAGGCCAAAGTAGAATACGGTTCCACCGTAGCCGTGTTCGGCCTGGGCGGCATCGGTCTCAACGTGATCCAGGGCGCCAAAATGGCTGGCGCCAGCCGCATCATCGGCGTGGATCTGAACCCCAAGCGTGAAGCGCTGGGCCGCCAGTTCGGCATGACCGACTTCGTCAACCCGAAGGACGTCGACAACGTGGTCGACACCATCGTGCAGATGACCGGTGGCGTGGACTACAGCTTCGAGTGCATCGGTAACGTCAAGGTCATGCGCCAGGCGCTCGAGTGCACGCACAAAGGCTGGGGCCAGAGTTTCATCATCGGCGTGGCCGGTGCAGGCCAGGAAATCTCCACGCGTCCGTTCCAGCTCGTCACCGGCCGCTCCTGGCGCGGTACCGCCTTTGGTGGTGCGCGCGGTCGTACCGACGTTCCGAAGATCGTGGACTGGTACATGGACAAGCGTATCAACATCGACGACCTGATCACGCACACGATGCCGCTTGAGAAGATCAATGATGCCTTCGACCTGATGCACAAGGGCGAAAGCATCCGCTCCGTCGTGCTGTACTGAGGATCAATCAATGCCGGGCCCGGTGCCCGGCCCGCCACATCCCAAGGGGCAGGTACACTGCCCCTTTTTCGTGCAAGAGGAATTCTGCCATGACCCTGGAACAAATCAGCGCCAACAAGATGTTTGGCGGCACCCAATTGAAGCTCAAGCACCACTCCCAGGCGCTCGGCTGCGACATGATCTTGTCCGTGTACCTGCCCCCCAATGCCAGCCCGGAGCGCAAGGTACCGGTAATCTACTGGTTGTCCGGACTCACCTGTACCGACGACAACTTCGTGCAGAAGGCCGGCGCACAGCAGTACGCCGCCGAAGCCGGCGTTGCCATCGTCTGCCCTGACACCAGCCCGCGCGGCGAGGATGTGCCCGACGACGAGAACAAGGCCTATGACTTCGGACTCGGTGCCGGCTTCTACGTCAACGCCACGCAGGTCCCGTGGCAGCAGCACTACCAGATGTACGACTACATCACGCAGGAACTGCCGCGCGTGCTGGAACACAGCGACCTGCCGCTCGACACCGCCAACTGTTCCATCATGGGCCATTCGATGGGCGGGCACGGCGCTCTGACCATCGCCCTGAAGAATCCGGGCATGTACAAGGCGGTTTCCGCCTTCTCGCCGATCTGCTCGCCAATCAACTGCCCCTGGGGCAACAAGGCGCTCGGTGGCTACCTCGGCAGCGACCGCAGCACCTGGGAACAGTACGACAGCGTGGCACTGATCGCACAGGCGCAGGAAAAACTGCACATCCTCGTGGACCAGGGCCAGGCCGACAACTTTCTGGTTGAGCAACTCAAGCCGGAGCTGTTGCAGGCCGCCTGCCTTGCCGCAAAACATCCGTTGACGTTGCGACTGCACGCGGGCTACGACCACAGCTACTTCTTCATTGCCACCTTCATCGCCGATCATATTGCGCATCATGCCGATGCGCTGTGGGACTGAGCGGAGTTACTGATGCAGGAGATCTTGCGGCTCGCACTGATCCAGACCGACCTTGCCTGGCAGGACGCAGAAACCAACCGCGCCCTGCTGCAGCAACGCTTGCTGCCGCTGGCCGGCACCACGGATCTGGTGATCCTGCCGGAAATGTTCACCAGTGCCTTCGCCATGGGCAGTGGCGCCATTGCAGAGCCGCAGCCAGGACCCACACAGGCGTGGATGCTGCGACTGGCCCGGGAACTCGGCGCCGCCATCACTGGCAGTATCGCAGTGGTAGAGTACGGCAAGCGTTACAACCGACTGCTGTTCGTAACACCCGAGGGTGACGTCCATAGCTATGACAAACGCCACCTGTTTCGCATGCTGGGTGAAGACCTGCGCTATGCAGCCGGCACTGGCAAGTTGATTGTCGAGTACCGCGGTTGGCGCATCCTGCCGCTGGTCTGCTACGACCTGCGCTTCCCCGTTTTCTGCCGCAGCACCGCTGCCGAGCCCTGGGACCTCATGCTGGTGGTAGCCAACTGGCCAGCACCGCGCGCACAGCATTGGCGCATATTGCTGCAGGCACGCGCCATCGAAAACCTCGGGTATGTCGCCGCAGTCAACCGTATTGGCCGCGACGGCAATGGCCTCGACTACGCCGGCAACAGCGTGGTGGTTGATCCACAGGGTAATGAACTGATCCAGGCCCACGATGTGGAAGGCAACTACTGCACCAGCATCACGCGTGCCAGTCTGGAGGACTGGCGCGAACGCTTTCCGGCATGGATGGACGCCGACAGTTTCACGCTGCTGTGAGCAGCAAGAGACCAGCATGAGCCTGCCGCGGGTTTACCTCATCGATTCCAGCATCTACATTTTCCGCGCCTGGCACATCTATGATTCCAGCATCAGGGACTGCGAGGGAAAGCCCGCCAATGCCGTGTTCGGCTTCGGCGATTTCCTCTACCAACTTCTGCGCCAGAAGCGCCCGCAGCACATTGCCTGCGCCTTTGATTCATCGCAGACCGAGTCCTATCGCAGGGAACTGTTCCCGGCTTACAAGGCCAACCGCGAGCCTGCCCCGGAAGACCTCAAGCGCCAGTTCGAGTGGTGCCGGGAATTTTGCCGCGCCATCGGCATTCCCGAGTTCGGCAGCGCACGCTATGAAGCCGACGACATTCTCGGCTCCCTGGCAAAGCGCTATCGCGCGCAGGGCTTCGCCATCACTGTAGTCAGCGCCGACAAGGATCTGACGCAGCTGGTCATGGGCGAGGAAGATCGCTGGTGGGACTTCGCACGCAGCAACGTGCTGGATGCACAGGGTGTAAAGCAGCAGTTCGGTGTGCATCCCCACCTCATTGCCGACATGCTCGCAATCTCCGGTGACAAGATCGACAACATTCCCGGCGTACCTGGCATTGGCTACAGCACGGCAGCCAAGATCCTGCAGAAGTACGAAGGCATTGACAGTGTATTGGCCAACCTGTCCCGCGTCGGGGAAATGAAGTTCCGCGGTGCGGTGCGCGCTCAAGCGCAACTGCGGGCCCATGCTCACCTGCTGCCGCTGAACAAACAGCTCACCACCGTGTTTACCGACATGGAGTTTCCCGCCGATCTCGACCTGAGCTGGCGCGGCGTGGATGTTGCGAGCCTTGCGCAACTGGGCGAGCGCCTGGCACTGAGCCAGGCCATGCAGCAACGCTGGCATCGCATCCATGACTGAAGTCCCTGGAAATTCTCTCCCCAGCGAACTGTCAAACTGGAAATTGCGTGGTATAAGAGCAAGACCATGACATCCAATGCCCTGTTTGCACCACTCTCGCCCCCAGCTCGTTTTTTGGCTGCGATCTTGCTGTTGTGTGCGCTACCAGCCGGACAGGCCTGTGCGCAGGATAAAGGGGCGGGCTCTGCCGCAGACACCGATGGCTTTTTCGGCCTCGGCTGGCTGGACCAGACCCAGGCTTTCAGTTCCAACCGTGCCGATGCTCTCGCCACCGACCTCGACCGTTTCTTCGGCGTGGAACGCAGCGACCTTGAGGCCGCCTACTCCTCGCTGCGCCTGATCCCCGAAGTCCGCTGGGAAGAAGGCGGTGCCGAGCCGCGTTTGCGCCTGCGCGGCCGACTGCATCTGCCGCGCATCGACGAACGTCTTTCGCTGATCTTTTCCGAAGACCAGGGCGAAGGTACCACTTATTACAATCAGAACCCCATCTTCAATGAGCCGCAGAGTACGCGCGTGAACGTGGAGCTGAACCTGCGCGAGCGCGAGAAATACCGTTTCGACTTCCGCGTGGGACTGCGTTCCAGCCTGAAGCTGCGGACCAGTGTGCGCTTCCGCTACGAATCGGATACGTCGCAGCGACTGAACAATCGCCTGTCGCAGACCTTCTACTTCATCGACGGCAAAGGCTTGGGCTCCTTCACGCAGTACCAGCTGGACCGCAGCCTGACCAATGACAGTCTCCTGCGCTGGTCTACCGAGTACCGCCATGAGGAAAAGTTGTTGGGGGATGAGTGGGGCACTTCGGTAGCCTGGCTCTCGCGCCTCAACACCAACGGCGGCCTGAGTTATTTTGCACGCATGGGCGCCAACACCAGTCATGACTACATTGGCATCTACCAGGTAGGCCTGCGTCTGCGCCAGAATATCGCACGCCCCTGGCTGTTCTGGGAATTCTCACCTGGCTACCAGTGGGAAAAGACCAGCGAATTCACGCCGCGCAACGGCGGACTGTTCGCCATCGTGCGTCTCGAGATGGCCATCGGCCGCTACGACTGAACTGGATCCATGGATACTTCTGCTCCCTCTGCGCACTTGCGTAACTCGCTGCCGTTACTGCTGATGGCGGCAATTGCTGCATTGCCTCCGTTGGCTGTCGACATGTACCTGCCGGCGATACCGCAGATTGCCGACGATTTCTCCACCAGTATCAGCACCGTCCAGAATTCGCTCAGCATCTTCCTGCTTGGTTTCGGCACGGGCATGCTCGTATACGGTCCACTGTCGGACCGGCATGGCCGGCGTCCGCTGGCGTTGTTCGGACTGGCAGCGTTTGCCGTTTCCAGTGCCATGCTGATGTTCAGTCCCAGCGACTTCTGGTTCCTGGCCCTGCGCCTGTTGCAAGGCTTCCTTGGCAGCGCCGCCACGATTGTGATCCCGGCCATGATCAGGGACTGCTATGGCAAGGACACGGCCAGAGGCATGTCCACAGTATTCATGATCATGCTGGTGGCACCGCTGGTAGCACCGCTGCTTGGCTCGCTGACGCTGATGTTGCTGCCCTGGGAAGGAATCTTCGGCTTCCTGGCCCTGTACGCCGGCATTCTGCTGGTACTGACCTGGCGTTTTCTTCCCGAGACCTTGGCCACAAAACACACACCAGCCAGTGCGACGCCACAGCGGCCCGGACTGCTCGCCAGCTACCGCGTCATCCTGGGACAGCAGAGTATCTACTGTGACCTCGTGTGCTACATGCTGTCGGCGCTGGCGTTCTTCACCTACCTCACCTCGGTGTCCTTCGTCTACATCACCTGGTTCGGCGCCAGCGAAACATTGTTCGGCGTGCTGTTCGCGTTCTCCGCGGGCGCACTGATAGTGGCCAACTGGGTGAATGTGCGCCTGGTGTCACGGCAAGGATCTCGGCGCCTCATGCGCGCAGGACTGCTGCTGGGGCTGGGATTTGCGCTGGCATTGCAATTATTGCTGGCGCTGGACTTTGGACTGTACTGGGCCGTGGCTGCGTTCGTCTGCATCGTAGGTTGCCTGGGCATTGCCTCGGTAAACGCCGATGCACTGGTGCTTATGCAGTTTCCCCAGCAGGCGAGTTCCGCCGCGGCCGTGACCGGAACCCTGCGTTTCGGCTTTGGCGCGCTGGCAGGCCCAATCCTCGCCTGGATCCACAACGACACGCCGGCTCCCATCGCAGCGATGATGGTTCTGTCACTAGCCGGTGCCTGCCTCGCGCAACTGGCACAGCACCTGCTGTTTGGGCGGCACGAAGGGCAAGCGGGCTAACGATTGCGGCCCGGCACCCGGATCTGTTCCACCATGCGCTGCACCTCGGCCGGCGGCGCCGGAAAGAAGCGTGAAACCAGCAGGGCCACGGCAAAGTTGAGCAGCATACCCAGCGTGCCAATGCCTTCCGGACTCACGCCAAACCACCAATTCTCCACCGTATCTGCAGCTGGATTGATGAAGCGGAAGTAGATGATGTAGACAGCGGTGAACACGAGGCCTGAAACCATGCCGCTTATCGCGCCCTCACGGTTCATGCGCAGCGAGAAAATTCCCATCACAATAGCCGGAAAAAATGAAGCGGCTGCCAGCCCGAACGCAAAAGCCACCACTTGCGCCACGAAGCCCGGCGGCCGGATGCCGAACCAGCCTGCAATCAGGATTGCGACGAAGATCGCGCAGCGTGCGTAGAACAGTTCCTGCTTCTCGGAAATATGTGGCATCAGGTTGCGCTTCAACAGATCGTGGGACACGGCTGTGGCGATTACCAGCAGCAGGCCCGCTGCCGTCGACAGCGCTGCCGCGAGTCCACCTGCTGCCACCAGCGCAATCACCCAATTCGGCAACTGCGCAATCTCGGGATTGGCCAGCACGATAATGTCGCGGTCCACCGTCAGCTCGTTGGCAGCAGCATCGGCCAGGTACTGGATGCGCCCATCGCTGTTCTTGTCATTGAACACTATCAACCCCGTGGCCTCCCAGGTGCGGAACCATTCCGGCATGCTCACATACTCGGCGTTGCTCACGGTATCGAGGAGATTGAGGCGGGCAAAGGCGGACACCGCTGGAGCCGTGGTGTACAGGATCGCAATGAAAAGCAGGGCATAGCCTGCCGACTTGCGTGCGGCACGGACGCTGGGGACGGTGAAGAAGCGGATGATCACGTGCGGCAAGCCCGCCGTGCCGAGCATGAGTGCCGCCGTGATACAGACCACATCGAAGCTGCCGCGCACGCCGCTGGTATAGGCAGCAAAGCCCAACTCCTCGTTGAGCCCGTCCAGGCGCTCCAGCAAGAGACCGCCACCAAAGGCCTCCTTCAGCTCACCACCAAACCCCAGTTGCGGCACCGGATTGCCCGTCAGCAGCAGCGAAATGAAAATGGCCGGCACCATGTAGGCGAATATCAACACGCAGAACTGCGCCACCTGGGTGTAGGTAATGCCTTTCATGCCACCGAGCACCGAGTAGAAGAACACGATAGTCATGCCGATCACGACACCGAGATTGATATCGACTTCGAGGAAGCGTGAGAACACCACGCCCACGCCGCGCATTTGCCCGGCCACGTAGGTGAACGAGACGAACAGCGCACAGATCACCGCAACGAGGCGCGCGGTCTGGCTGTAGTAACGATCTCCGATGAAGTCGGGAACGGTGAATTTTCCGAAATCACGCAGATAAGGCGCAATCAGCAGTGCCAGCAGCACATAGCCGCCGGTCCAGCCCATGAGGTACACCGAGCCGTCGCGCCCCATGAAGGCGATGATGCCGGCCATCGAGATGAACGAGGCGGCCGACATCCAGTCGGCTGCCGTGGCCATGCCGTTGGCAAGCGGCGGTACATGCCCGTCGGCGATGTAGAACTCGCTGGTGGATGAAGCGCGAGTGCGTATGGCGATACCGATGTACAACAGGAAAGTGAGACCGACAATGAGGTAGGTCCAGGCTTGCAGGCCCATGTTCAATTCTCCCGCTGCTTGTAATACAGGCTTTGTTCATCGACACCATGCCTGCGATCGAGCCGGTCCATCAGGTGGATGTAGGTGAAGATAAGCACGAGGTAAACGTAGATGGCGCCCTGCTGGGCAATCCAGAAGCCGAGTCCAAAACCGCCTATGCGAATGTTGTCCAGAGCATCAGCGAAGACGATCGCCAACAGGAAGGACACCACGAACCAGATGCCCAGCAACAGCTTCAGTATGCGCAGGTTGGCGCGCCAGTATGAATTGTCCGTATCGCGGGACATGCCCCCTCCATTGATGTGCTTCTTGTTGTCTTTCTGTCTTGTCTGCTGAAAGTGGCTGCAGCATGCGTCACGCACGCCACCGGTTCAATCCCCAAGGCGCCAGCCCGACGTGATGGGGTAGCGACGGTCGCGCCCGAAGCCGCGCTTGCTGATGCGAACGCCCACCGGTGCCTGGCGGCGCTTGTGCTCGTTGATATCCACGAGGCGCAGCACTTTCTCCACCACGGCACGGTCGAAGCCCTCTGCCACGATGTCGGCTGCACTGCGATCCTCCTCGATATAGAGCTCGAGGATGCGATCCAGAAGAGGATAAGGCGGCAGGTTGTCCGCATCTACCTGGCCCGGCGCAAGCTCGGCCGAGGGAGGACGATCGATGACACGCTGCGGGATGACCTCCGTACCATCACGGGCGTTGCGATAACGCGACAAGGCATAGACCTGCATCTTGGGTACATCCTTCAGTACGTCGAAGCCACCCGCCATGTCGCCGTACAAGGTGGAATAGCCCACGGCCATCTCGCTCTTGTTGCCGGTGGTCAGCACCAGATGGCCCTGCTTGTTGGACAGCGCCATCAGTAGTACGCCGCGACAGCGCGCCTGCAGGTTCTGCTCCGCAAGATCGGCCGGCAAGCCGGCAAACTCGTCGCGCAGGATGTCGATGAACCCGGTATAGGCAGGTGCGATCGGCAGCACCCGGTAAGCAACGCCCAGCGTACGCGCCTCTGCCTCGGCATCCTCCATGCTCATCTGCGCCGTGTAGGCAAACGGCATCATCACCGCATGCACACGCTCCTTGCCCAGAGCGTCCACCGCGATGGCCAATGTCAGCGCCGAGTCGATGCCACCCGACAAACCCAGCACTACGCTCTGGAAGCGGTTTTTCCTGACGTAATCACGCAGGCCCAGTACCAGCGCCTCGTAGAGCTCTGCTTCACGTTGATGCAAGGTGGCCTGTTGGCCCGGCAGGATCGTCACCGCACTGCCGCCCTGAAGGACCACCGGCACCAGTCCCTCGACATACTGGCAAGCCTGCACGGCAACACTGCCATCCGCATTCATTGCCATCGATGCACCGTCGAACACGAGCTCATCCTGGCCACCCACCTGGTTGACATAGACGAGCGGCATCCGCCCTTCCGCCACGCGTTCACGCATCACCGCGCGCCGTTCACCTGTCTTGTCCAGATGGTACGGCGAACCGTTGATGTTGATCATGACCTGTGCGCCGCCAGCGGCAGCCTGGGCCATGGCATAAGGCTTCCACAAGTCTTCGCAGATGGTGAATCCCATGCGCATGCCGCCCAGCTCCAGCAAGAGCGGCTCGGTACCACGCTTGAAATAGCGCTTTTCGTCGAAGACCTGATAGTTGGGCAGACGCTGCTTCCTGTAGGTCCCGAGAATACGACCGTCCTTGATCACCGCCAGCATGTTGTAGCAGCGCCCGGCTTCACGACCGGGATAACCAATGACGAGGCAACCGGGCAGTGCAGCGTCACAGATACGCTGCAGCGCCTGCCGGATACGTCCATCGAGACTCGGGCGGAGCAGCAGGTCTTCCGGGGGATAGGCCGTCAGCACGAGCTCGGGGAACACCACCATGTCTGCCTGATGGAGGCGGATCGCGTCACGCGCCCGCTCCAGTACCAGGTCGGTATTGCCATGTATATCGCCGACCAGCGGATTGAGCTGGGCCATCACCACGGTAAAGGTCGCGGAGGGTGTAGTCACGTTCGGGCGGATCCTCGGATGTGGTCTTACGGAAGGTGATTCAGGCCTGGCGGTCATAGCACGAGTGCAGGTCGGTGATCTGGATTAAGCTGTTGCCGTGGGTTATTGTCTGACATTCCCTGCAACTTGGCAAAACCGCCGCCTCTACCGGACCCCGCATGAACCTGTTCCGATTGATCGCCTTCGCCCTGCTAATCTGGATTGCCTGGTTCATGCTCAGGAACTATCTCGCGAAGCAGAAAAAAGCCGGGGAAGGCAGTACCGCAAAACGTATCCCGGGCAAGATCGTAAAATGCCATGAATGCGAAGTGCATCTGCCGGAGGCAGACGCCGTGCGTGAAGGCGATGAGTGGTTCTGCAGCCAGGCCCACCGCCGGGCGTGGCTGGAGAGGGCGTGAGAGTCATGCCGATATCGGTCCTTGACAGCAGGCTGGTGCAGGAAGCTGCCGACGCCGACAACCAACAACAGAACCAGCGCATTTTCCAGATCTACCACGTCTATCGCATGGCCCTGTCCCTGGTCCTGTGGACCAGCTTCTATTATCGCGGTCCCACCTCGGCCCTGGGTTCCATCGATGACAGCTTGTTCATCCAGATCTGCAGCCTCTACACCGTGGCCAACCTGCTGGCGCTGGTGTTTTCCGCGCTGCATGGTCAGGCGAGTGCGAAGATCCGCGTCCTGGCAAGTTTTGGCATCATCATCCTCGATATATTGTTGCTGGCACTGCTGAGCTATACCTGTGGTGGTGTCAGCAGCGGTCTGGCACACCTGATGCTGGTACCGGTGGCCACCGGCAGCATATTGTTCAGTACACGCTTTGGTATCTTTCTCGCGGCCATCGGCTCCATCGCCGCGATGTACAGCGAAGGCTATCTGTATTTCGTACTGCCGGCTTCGGAGAACTATTACGTACAGGCGGGCCTGCTCGGCATGCTGTTGTTCGTGCTGTCGCTGGGGCTGCAGTACCTCGGTTACCGCATCCGCCAGAAAGAACTGGTCAATCGCCAACAGGCAGCCAGCATCCAGTCGCTGCAGGAGATCAACCAGCAGATCATCCAGCGCATGCAGGCCGGCATCGTGGTGGTTAGCCGCTCGGGAGTAGTGCTTAACAGCAATGGCTCCGCGCGGCGTCTGCTGGCGTCCGGCAAAACTGCCCCGGACTCGCTGGACCACCTGCCTGCTGCCCTTACCCAGCAGCTGGACCTTTGGCTGGCGCAGCCTGACATGCGCAGCCAGCCATTCAGGACCAGTCCCGATGCGCCTGAGCTGCTGGCGCACTTTTCCTTCCTGCAAACCCAAAGCGACCCCAATATCCTGATCTTTCTGGAAGACTACTCGCAGCTGAGCAGCCGTGCACAGCATCTCAAACTCATGTCGCTGGGCCGGCTTTCAGCCAGCATCGCGCATGAAATCCGTAATCCACTTGGCGCCATCAGCCATGCCTGCCAGTTGCTGGGTGAATCCCCCAATGCCAATCCAGAGGACCAGCGACTGCTGGCGATCATCAACACGCATACGCAGCGCGTGAACAACATCATCGAGAGCATCCTGGAGCATTCGCGACAACGCCAGCAGGTTCCGGAACTGTTCGCGCTCGCGCCCTGGCTTGAGCAGTTCGTGACGCGCTTCAGAAACAGTTACGCGAGGCCGGTCGCCTGTGAACTTTCAATAGCGCAACCTGCCTTGCACCTGCGCTTCAATCCCGGACAACTGGAGCAACTGCTGACCAATCTGTGCGACAACGCGATACGCTACAGTGAAAAAGCCAGTGGCAAAGCCTGGGTCAGGATTATAGCCGGCGTCCATGAACCCACTGGCAGCCCCTTCATCGATGTCTGCGATGCCGGGCCAGGCGTGGCACCAGAGCGCGCCGAGCAGATCTTCGAGCCCTTCTACACCACCGAGAACAGCGGCACCGGTCTCGGGCTGTTCATCTGCAAGGAGATCTGCGAAGCCAACCTGGCGCGCATCTTCCACACGCGCAGCCAAGACGGCCTGAGCTGTTTCCGCATACAATTCTCGCACCCAGATCGCAACATCAGCTGAACACGGCCCGGTCCGCTTCCCCATGGCACAACGCGTACTGATCATCGATGACGAACCGGACATCCGGGAGCTGCTGGAAATCACGCTTGGTCGCATGAGCCTGCAAACTCAGTCGGCTGGCACGCTGGAGGAAGCACGCGCGCTGCTGCGACAGACTCCTTTCGACCTGTGCCTCACCGACATGCGCCTGCCGGATGGCGATGGTTTGACCCTGGTAAGCGAAATCCTGAAGAGTTATCCGCAAACACCGGTGGCCGTGATCACGGCTCACGGCAGTACCGAAACGGCCATCACCGCGCTGAAGTCCGGGGCTTTTGATTTCGTGTCGAAGCCGGTGGACCTTGCCAAGCTGCGCAACCTGGTCACCAGCGCGCTGAAGCTTAGCCAACCAATACCGCGCGAAGCTCCAGCCAGCACCATGCTCGGGCGCATTGTCGGTGCCTCGCGCGCCATCGAGTCGCTGCGCCAGCAGATCAGCAAGCTTGCGCGCAGCCAGGCGCCCGTGTTCATCAGCGGCGAATCCGGCAGCGGCAAGGAGCTGGTGGCTCGCGCGATTCATGCCGAAGGCCCGCGCAAGGACAAGGAGTTCGTCGCCATCAACTGCGGTGCAATTCCATCGGAACTGATGGAAAGCGAATTCTTCGGACATCGCAAGGGCAGCTTCTCGGGCGCCGATCAGGACAAGATCGGCCTGTTCCAGGCCGCCCATGGTGGCAGTCTGTTCCTCGATGAGATCGCCGACCTGCCGCTGCACATGCAGGTGAAGCTGTTGCGTGCGATTCAGGAAAAATCCATTCGCCCGGTGGGTTCGCAAACCGAAATCCCCGTCGACATCCGCCTGTTGAGCGCCACGCACAAGAACCTCGCCGACGAGGTCGAGCAAGGCAATATGCGTCAGGATCTTTACTACCGCATCAACGTGATCGAAGTGCACGTACCGCCACTGCGGGAACGCAAGGACGACCTGCCTTTGCTGGTAGATCACATTCTCGCCACACTGGCACGCGAGAGCAGCCAGCCTCCGGTTCACGTCACCAACGAGGTTCTGCAGGCGATGCAGCACTATGCTTTTCCCGGCAACATACGTGAACTGGAGAACATGTTGCAGCGCGCCTGCGCACTGACGGACGATGCGGTAATCCGCCTTGGCGACTTGCCGGAACTGCGCAGTCCAGGGGCAAGCCAAGGAGGCCGGCAACTGCCTGCGACCAACGACATGGCCGACGTGGTGGACGAAGCTGTCGAGGAGGCAGACTACTCGCTGGAACGCCACCTGGAGGATGTCGAGCGCGCTGCCATCGAGAAGGCACTACTCGAAAGCCGCTGGAACCGCACCGCTGCAGCCCGCAAGCTCGGCATGAGTTTCCGTGCCTTCCGCTACCGCCTGAAGAAGCTGGGGCTGGATTAGGCCGGCTGAAAAAGTCGCTGCTGCAAAAACTTGCAATCGCGCGGAACTGTACTTGACTGAAGCCGGCACAGGGAGGTGCCGCCTTCATGCACAGGCCACCGCGGGGATTCAGCCTGATCGAACTGTTACTGGTACTCGGCATCAGCCTGATGTTGTTGTTGCGCCTCGTGCAACCTTGGTGGCAGGAGTTACAGCAGCGCAAGCAGGTAGAGCTGATGATGCTGGAGCTGCAGCAGTTCATCGTAATGGCGCGCAGCAGCGCCGTCAGCCACAACGCCCTGGTAACGCTGTGCCGCAGTGATGACGGCATGCAGTGCCGGGGACGCTGGAAGGACGGCAGCATCCTGTTCACGGACAGCAATGCCGATCACATCATCAACGGCGCGGACCGACTACTGTTCCGCCTGCCGGCACCAGCACCTGACGCCCAGGGCGAGTTGAAGTTCAATGCCTTCCGGAACCGCCAATACCTGCAATTGACGCCGCTGGGCAGCACCAACTTCCAGAACGGCAATTTCACCTGGTGCCCGGCCGATGGCAACCTGAAGCTGGCGCGCCAACTCATCGTAAGCGTCAGCGGCAGGACGCGCATGGCGCGCGACGGTGATGGAGACGGTATCGTGGAAAACAGTCAGGGCCAGCCGCTGAGTTGTGGCTAGTCCCGGCAGAGAGCAATTACCAGCAAGCAGCGGGCGTTCTGGCCCCGGCCGGGTTGGCCGCGCTGTAGGCAATCTGCATCGGGTCACAGGTGGTGTCTTCTGCCTGTGCGCCGGTTGGATCGATGACAACGGTATAGGCATTGCCGGTGGCGCTGTTGGCCGCGATGGACAGCGCATAGAAGCCCTCACGGCTGGTGGCATCTGCCTGCACGGTGCTCAGTGCTGCCGAGGCGCCACAGGTATTGGTTGCGCCAAGAGACTGTGCGTAGAACGGACAAGAGCCACGGAATTTCTCCTGCGCCACCTGCACTGCCAGTGCCGCAGCAATGCCGTCGGAGCGGCGGGTCTTGCGCACGCTTTCCTGGTAGGACGGATAGGCCACGGTGGCCAGGATACCGATGATGGCGAGCGCGATAAGCATCTCCACCAGCGTAAATCCGCGTTCGCGGTTGGATCCTGTTGCCACCATGGTCGCCCTCCTGTCAGGGTAAGGTGCAGTTGTTGTTGTTGGCGATGTTGACGTTTTGAGTACGGTACCCGGCCACAACGTCAGTCATTGCCTTGGAACAGGTACGGGCGCCCGTCGTGGTGAACGTCAGGGTACCAGTATACGTGCCACTGCCGATATTGTGCGAGATGCATTCGTAACTCCGGCCACCGGTCGGCACGGTGCAGGCGCCTCCCCCAGTGATGGTCGCGCCGCTGAGGCCACGGGTACCCGCAGCGGACACTGTACCGGTAAACACCGCATATTTTCCCAATGAGCAATTGGTGAAGTTGTTGCCGGAGCTGCTGTCGGCCGTGATGCCAGTCTTGGTTATACGGTTTGGCGAGCAGCTGATCTCGGAGGCGTCATAGATTGACTGCAGGTAGCCGTTCCAGCCATTGCCCCAGTCATAAACGTCACATGCATAGCTCACGACGTAATGGGTGCCGTTGTGGCTGTAGGGCGACACCAGGCAGTTGCCGGGGCCATCCGAGGTATAGGCATTGACGCTGCGCATCAGGGTATTGTTGCCCTCGTTGACTTGCGCCAGCACGCTGATGGTGCCGCGCATGAGGTGGCGGGTGGACGGAGGATCCGAGGGATCGTAGGGACAGGTGGTGTCGTAGCCATAGACGTCCTCGTCATGATGATCGAGGAAACCATTGTTCAGGCAGATGAAGTCGACCGGGTTGCCGGCAAACAAGTCTCCCCGCACGCCGTTGTTGTCCAGATCGGTATCGGGACGCACCATCAACCCCTGGCTGACGCAATTGCTGCCCTCGGTCGCCGAGGCAGACAGCGAGGCGATCACGTAATCGTGGCCATGATCGCTTGTATCAGGATCAGGAAACTCGATGCTGTCAGCGATGCCCTGACTGTAGTACCTGACCAGCGTTCCATCGAAGCCATCATCCACCTCTTCACGGCCGCTGTCGGTACCATCGTCGTACTTGTAGAGCATGCCACGATACACGCGGCGCGAGGCGATCACAGGACGTTCCCAGGCATTGTCGGAAACAGGATCGCCCAAGCACATCTTGTCACTTTGCGTGGTGCCGCCGGCGAGAATGATGCCGACGTTACCGTGCCAACCGCCGCCGATATAGCAGGTGTAGTGGAAATAATCATAATTGCCGTTGGGCGTGGTTCTGACGGTAGTGGTGTTCGCCGTAACCCGCACGACGTCGCCGTCGTCTTCCAGGTAGTAGCGTGCACAGTAGGCTGCATCGGATGCCACGACAAAGACTTCACCGGGCTCCAGATTGCGCTGGGTCGCAGTGTCTATCCAGATCGTGCCTTTGATCTTGACGAAGTCGATGCAGGTACCATCTTCGGTCTGGCAAGCCTCAGTCAGCGTCAGCACGATCTGGTCATCCGACACCAGCATCAGGTCAGTAGAACCATCCATGTAGAGGGAAGTGCCATCGTCATTGGCAACGGTTGCGGCATCCTCAGGCAACTCACCTTCACCCAGGCGTGCGCGCCCGGTCGGCGGGTCCACCAATTGGGATGCAGCATCCAACGCAGTATCCCCCGCACTGCGCGGGGAGACATAGGACAACTGGCTGTTCAGCGTGACGGATTCGTTGTCCCCCTCCGGATCGGTCCAGCCTACCCGCACGGCGATGTCCTTGGTGTTGGTGCCGGAGCTGATGCTTTCCTGTCGCGTAAAAACGGCATTGACACCATTGATGGTGGCAGAGCCTCCAAAACCGACGGTGTCGGCATACAGCAGGTCGAACCCCGCCAGGTCATCCGCCTGACTGGTGTAGTTGCGCATTTCCTCGATACGGGACTGCGCTATGCTGATGGCCTCAGCCCGCGCCTTGTTGTCGCCGCTCTGGCGCGTGATGACGCCATGCAGCGTCGCGACGCCCAGGATGCCGACAGTGAGAATGCCCAACGTCACGAGGATCTCGATGAGGCCAAAGCCATTATTGCGCGTGCGCGCCGTACTCCGGTCACTGTTCATGCCACTGTTCATGTCGCTCTCCATCCCGCTTTCGCTAGAAATCTTTCCAGGTACCCGCGCTGCCGGTGGAAGCGCCGGCCCTCGCTGTACCGCCCAGGACACTGGAAGAAAACCACACATCCAGGCTGCCGCCGGTATCGCTGGTAGCATTGCCCGCTGCCACTACCGCCCCGTAGACAGTGGTGTTGCCACTCATCGTCAGACTGCCGGTGACAAACAACAGACCATAGAATTGTGGTGTGCCCTGGAACGAGGCATCACCGTTGACGATTACAATGCTGGGCCTCGTATTCGCGGTTGGGCAAACGTTGTTGCCACTGACCGAGGTCGTACAGCCTACCGTCACGCTGCCGAATTCGTGGTCGCCCTCGATCCAGACAACTTCATTGGTGGCCAAGTCCACATCCGTATCAGCGGTTGCCGTAGTGGAGTCAATTGTCACCATCGAAGCACGGTAAGTGCTGGCGCTGATACCGAAAAAATTGCGGAAGAACTCGTCTGGCGACAGCGAACCGAGGCTGGAATCGTTCTCGATGATGTCGACGCCTGCCATCAGACGGCTGGAGGCGGCCACGAGGTCACAGCTCATGGGGACGTCCATGCAACCGGGATAATCCGGGTCGGAAGCATCCGGCACTTCGGTGCTGGTGGAGTTGTTGGAACCAAGATCAATGTCATCGCCACTCCAGATGGTACTGTGGCCTTCCGGGTTATGGACCGTGGCCGAGCCCGAAATGATGATGGAACCACGTGTCACCACGGGATTCTGCGGCG
>JBIIWP010000028.1:0-30093 GCA_044338855.1 Pseudohongiellaceae bacterium
GATCGGGATGTGATGGATGTACGGGATTCATCAAGTCCGTCGCGGTTGCACAGAAGATTCAAGCTGGCTCCACTTGGGCCATGGGGTGGCGCCACCGTGTCAGCGCAAGACAGGGTGACGAGTGTACAAGAGCAAGGTACTGAACAATTTACGCTTGAAGGACGGATTAGTGGCCAGATAAATGACCGTACTTCGTTTGTGACCGGGGCTTACTACCAGACTCTGGATAACACCCTGCTCAGCTTTGTTCCGCAGGGTGATGCGTCCACTGGCTTGCCAATCCCCAGTACAACCCAGTTGCTCAATCGGACTTCCAGCGGTGAGCAGGAATCCAAAGCTGTATTTGGAGAGATGTATTTTGATCTGACCGAGAAAGTCCAGCTTATTGGTGGTTTGCGCTGGTTTGACATGTCACGGGATCAGATTGGATTTCTGAATATTCCATTCGTGAATTCCGTACCCATTGGTGGAGTACCTGGTGCTCAGACCAGTGCTCCACGCAGCTTTGATGACGTCACCATGAAGCTGGAAGCAGTTTGGCACGTTACCGATGACGCCCAGATTTACTACCAGTATGCGGAAGGTTTTCGTCCAGGTGGTGTAAATGCGCAGATCACCCCGGCGATTCCACTGTTCTTTGAACCGGATACTACCGAGAGCCATGAAATCGGCGTTAAAAGTGCCTGGTTTGATGATCGTCTGTATGCCAACTTTTCGGTATACAACATTATCTGGCATGACCTGCAATTGGGTGCGCCATTTACCGGACAGTTCAATGGCATGGTGAACTGTACCGAGCGTGATGAGCCTGCCAGGTCCAATGGCTGGGAAGTTGAGTTCACCTTTCAGTTGAGCGAGCAGGTATCAGTAGGTGCCAATTACAGTGGCATGCTTGCACGCTGGCAGGAGAATCCGTCTTCGTGCCTGACTCCTGCTCTGGTTGCAACGCTCTCAGATCCTCTGGGTGGCTTTGATGGCCAAAAGTTGGCTGGAGTTCCTGATGGGTCCGGCAGCGCTTTTGTAAGCTACGATTTCAACCTGGGTGATAACCCGGGTTACTTCAGGGCCGATGTTGTGTATCAGGGGGAGGTTGATGTTAACCAGATGCGAGTGGATCGCAATATCAAGAATCCTTCCTACGTCATGGCCAATGCCAGGCTGGGAGCAACATTCGGCAAGTACGATCTGGCCTTGTACGCAAAGAACCTGACCAATGAAGTGGCGTACCTGAGCTTTTTCAATACGTTCCAGCAAGAAAACCGGGTTACACCCAGTCAGCCGCGCACTATAGGCCTTACGGTTGACATGCGCTTTTGAGTAGTACTTCGCGTCGCAGTGTGACAGCAGCTGGTTGGCTACAGCCAGCTGCTCGTCAGCGGTATATCCGCAATTGATGCGATTGCCCATCGAGTTCATGGTTCTGGATTCGGAGGGAAGGTCGCCATGTGTCACCGTGAAGCCCTGTCGGTGCGCCCGCTCGTTCTGCCCGACCAAATCCCTGTCATGGCCTCAAATGGCTCTACACACTTGCCTCACAGAGCCCAAACACTGAATAATCAGCCCGTCCGCTGCTTTGATCCAATGCACCATCAATAATAACTACAGTACAGAGGGGTCTGGTTCCATGCGAATTCGCAGCCGTTCGTTCCTTGCACTTTTTACAACTGCCTGCCTGGCCGCTGCTGTCAGCGCCGCCGCCCAGGCCCAGGAAACCCGCTGGTCCGATCCAGCCACCTGGCCAGACAATAAGGTTCCCGCTGCCGGCGAGCAGGTCACGATTGCCAGCGGCCAGCAGGTGATCCTCGATGTCAGCCCGCCCGCGCTGGGGGGTATGACCATCAACGGCACACTCCGCTTCGCCGACGAGGCTGATCTGGAACTGAACACCGAATGGATCATGGTGCACGGCGAGCTGCAGATCGGCACGGAAGCCAAGCCCTACACGCACCAGGCCACCATCACGCTTACCGACAACGTCAAAGACGAGCAGCTGATGGGCATGGGCGACCGCGGCATCATGCTGTCGGGCGGCACCCTGAACCTGCACGGCAACCGCAGCAATACCTGGACCAAGCTGGCCGCGACCGCTGAAGCCGGCAGTACCACGATCGAAGTGCTGGATGCCGCGCAATGGCAAGTTGGCGACGAGATCGTGCTCGCTTCGACGGACTACGATCCGCGCCAGGCCGAGCGCCGCACGATCGCCGCCATCAGCGGCAACACCATTACGCTGAACGAGGCGCTGGAGTACATGCACTTCGGCAAGATTACCTTCGAGGTGGATCAACGCGGCGAAGTAGGCCTGCTGTCACGCAATATCAAGATCCAGGCATCGGAAGATGCGGCCGAGTCCTACTTCGGCGGCCACATCATGGCCATGGTCACCAGCAAGATGTATGTCGATGGCGTCGAGCTCAACCGCATGGGCCAGCATCTGGAGCTGGCCCGCTATCCCATTCACTGGCATCTGATCGGTGATGCGAAGGGCCAGTACATCAAGAACGCCGCTATCCACGACACCTTCAACCGCTGCGTAACGGTACACGGCACCAACGATTTGCGCGTGGAAAACAACGTTACTTACAACATTGTCGGTCACTGCTTCTTCATGGAAGACGGCATCGAGCATGGCAACGAGTTTGTGAACAACCTGGCGATCCAGGTCAAGTGTCATCCAACTCTGCCCTGCGTGCCGACCACGCTTGCTGCAGCCGGTGAGAGCATCGCCCGAATGAATGGCCAGAACTCCGCCGACGTCCTGCTGCCTTCCGACAACACGGTGGCGGCGTACTGGATCACCAACCCGGACAACACCTACCGCAACAACGTGGCGGCGGGTTCCGACTCCAACGGCTTCTGGATGTCCTTGCCTGAGCACCCCAATGGCGCGTTCCAGGATTCGGATATCAGCAAAGCCACCTTTCCGCGTGGCACGCCCATCCGTGAGTTCAAGGGCAACGTGGCCCACAGCACCTACGATGCGTTCATGATGGACCGCAATATTGCCGCCAATAACACCTTTGGGGTGACCGGCAACATGCACATTCCGCGTGAAATCCCGGGAGACCCGAGCAGCCCCATGGTGGAATCGAAGTTCGAAGATCTCACCGCTTACAAGAACCGCAATGGCGGCTTCTGGGGGCGTGGTGAAGTGCGCACGATCAGCAACTTCAGGTCGGCAGACAATGCCATTGGGTATACGCAGGCCTCTGGTCTTGGAGGCGGCAACAGTCTTGAAGTCCCCTATACTTCACGGGTTGTGGACTCGCTGTTCGTGGGCGAAACCGAGAACATCGGCAACCCGCAAACGCCGGAAGAAATTGCCTATGGCCGCAGCCTGCCGAAGCCGGAACTGCCGGATTTCCCGATCCGCGGTTACGAGTACTACGATAACCGTCATGACGTGGTGAGCAGCAAGTTTGTGAACTTCGAAGACAACGAGACGCGCAAGACCGGTGCACTGTCGTACCTGCTCTACACCAGCTTCGGCGTCAGCTCCAACAACAGCATCGAGAAGCTGACCTTCGAGAACGCCAAGCCGGTGTACTTCCCGCCGATGGAGGGCAACGCCAGGTGGGCCAACGATAACGGCAACAGCTCGGCCTACAAGACCGCGGTGATCCGCGACAAGGACGGCTCGCTGGGTGCTGGCCCCGATACCTACATCCTTATGCATGACGGTGCGAACGACAGCGTGGCCATCGACAATGAATACTGCCAGATCAATTCCGACTGGAATGCGGCGGTGTGCCATGGCGATATTGGACGTCTGAGCTTTACCGCGCCGCTGCGAGCTGGTGGTCCGGGTGGTCCTGGTGGTCCAGGCGCTGGCGCTCCTCCCAGAGTTGGCGCTGGCGCAGCTGGCCCCGCTGCAGTTGCCGCGGGCCCTGGCCCTGGTGCTGGCGCTCCGGCAGCTGGCGGTCCTGCAGCTGCAGGTGCCGGTGGTGGCGCTCCGCGTGCCCCCGGCGGGTTGTTTGGTGCACCACAACCCCCGATCACACTCAGCACGGGTGACCGCGAGCAAACCATCACCGCCGGCGGCGCCAACGTACGCACCGAGTCCGAGATCACGCTTACGACCGAAAGGCCGCAGCTCGCCCTGCGCCTGACGGAGATGGACCAGGATTCGTGGGTGATCTTCGAACTGCCGGGTTTCAACACGGCAGATTCAGGCGCACAGCAGAACAGCCTGGCTGCACTGCGTGACGCCAGCGAGACTTCCTGGTTCAAGGACACCGATGCACTGTGGGTGAAGGTAGTGTCCCCTGACAGTGGTCCTCTCGGTCTTGGTGGTGCAACTGCAGTCCAGGTCAGCCGCTAAGCCGGATCGGGGTGTTGTTCCGGGGATTACAGCGCCATGCCAAGGTCTTCTACGAGCAGTTTGCGAAACTGCTCGAGCCCTCGTGCAAAACTGAATTCCCGACGGGACAAAGCCAGGCCCTTGTTTGATACGCGGGTCCACAGTGCTTCGTCGCGGTAGATTGCGATGATTGCCTGCGCGAAGGCTTCCGGATCGGCCGCGAGCATGATCTCCTCCCGGTTCGTCAGGTCCATGCCTTCAGCAGCAAGCGGGGTTGCCACGCAGGGAACCCCGTGGCACAGACTGGTGCCGATCTTGCCCTTGATGCCTGCGCCGAAGCGCAGCGGTGCGACAGTGATGCGGCAGCGGTCCAGCACTGCCGTCAAATCTTCCACATAGCCCAGCAAGCTGACACCCTCGGTCCGCAGCGCCAGCAGCTGTTCGGGCATGTCACCGCCAACAACCAGAAATCCGGCATCGGGCAGTGCTGCCCTTACCCGGGGCCAGATATCCTGCAGGAAAAAATGTACGGCATCGATATTGGGGGCGAATCTGAAATTGCCCACGAACAGGATGTCGCGTCGCTCGCGGAACGGGGCGATGTTGTCTGCCACCGCACGCATATAGGGAATTGCCGCAACGCGTACCCTTGGGCGCGCACGCCTGACAATGGCGCGCTCATGCTCACTGATGACGATGGTCGCCGAGCTTTTGCGCATCATCATGAATTCCAGCTTGCGGGTAAGGCGCGCCGCGTTTGCCCGCTCTTTTGACTGCTCCAGCTCGGCCTGCCGGGCTTCGCGGATGTAGTGCAGGTCGACTGTATTGAAGAGCACACGCGCCTTGCGGCAGTACTTGCGCACGTTGTCAATTTCCAGCGCGGCGAAATGCACCCGATGCAGCAGCACCAGATCGTAACTGGCACCAAAGCGCTGCAGGTGCTCCTTCGGGGTGTCGGTATACGGGTAGTAGAGGCATTCGACGCCCTGCTGTTGCAGTAAATTTGTGTAGTGAGGGGCATAGTCCTCGTCGTGCGGACAGAACACCACCTTGAAGCCGAGGGTCTGCAGCATCCGGATGTAGTTCATCGTATCAATGGAACCGGAATCCTTGTCGGGCTGCGGTGTAGTCCAGTCGAATACCAGAGCTTTGCGCAGCACCTTGCGCTCACTCATCAGCCGGATATCGCCTGCGCGGGTGCCGTGGGCAGCCAGAACCTTGTGCCATTTTGCGAGAAACTTCGCTTGATTGACCGCCTGGAAGGCCTTGATGCCGACGCTGATGTCGGTGCCGGAGGTGACTCCCTCGAAGTGCAGCACGACGGATAAGGGTTGGTACAGCACACGCCGGCCAGCCTGACGTACGGCAAAGGCGAGATCCGTGTCTTCGTAGTAGGCAGGCGCGTAGCGGGTGTCGAAACTGCCAAGATCCAGGAACAACTTGCGCGGCACCATGATGCTGGCACCTGAACAGTAATCCACATCGCGCAGGAAATTGTATTCCGGCCGGTTCGCATCGTCGCCGCGGCCGTAGTTCATGCCGCTGGCATCCTCCCAGATGACACCACCGGCTTCCTGCAGACTGCCATCGGCAAACAGTAGCCTGGAGCCGACCAGGCCCGCATCCGGAAAATCCGTGAACGTGGCGTGAAGTGCGTCCAGCCAGCCAGGGACTACTTGCGTGTCGTTGTTAAGGAACAAAACAAAATCGCCTTGGGCAAGTGCGGCCGCCTTGTTGCAGCTGCGCAGGAAGCCTAGGTTCTCTGCGTTGCGGACAACCCGGATGCCCGCCACCAGCGCCAGCAACGCTGCGGTGTCATCGCCAGAACAGTCATCGATTACCAGGATCTCGAACGGAGTTCTGGTTCCGCTGGTCTGGATGGAGCTCAGACAGTGCAGGGTATGGCTGGACTTGCCGTACACGGGAATGATCACCGTGACCAAGGGGGCGTCGGGCGGGTCAAAGCGTATGCTGCGGGCGATGGCGGGAGTTGCCGTTGCCACGCTCGTGGCAACAAACCTTGGGGGATCAATGCCGGGGGGGCGACGGGGTTGTGCCCGCCAGTGCTGGTAAGCGCGGCTATGCCTGAACAGCAAAGGCAGGGTCGCGAACAGCAGATGCACGGCGTCGTTCTTCAGGTGCTTCAGCAACTTCAGCTGCGTGTGAAGCTTGTGCAGGGTCATCATGATGGTGTTGCTCTCAATCGCGAAACCTGATGATCCCCACATTCGCAGCGTCCACCGAGAAATCCAGCTGGCCGTTGGCAAACGGAATCACGGCAATGGGCTCGCCAGGCACGCCCACGTTGTCGCACCGCGACGGAATTATTCTGCAGTCCAGATAGGTGGTTACGCCAAGGGTAAGCAGCAGGGGATGCATCCGGTAAGGGTCGTTGAACCTGCTCGCTTCCGCTTGGTCCGTATCCATGGTTCCGTATAGCGCTACTGTGCCATAGGCCTTCGGATAGCCCGGAAAAAGCTGTTCGAGTTTGGTGAGCAGAGTGCCGGTCTCGAATGTATGTACTTCAAAGTAATCCTGGCTCTGCGCCGAGAAGTTATACCCGAGCTTCAGCAACAACACCGCTCCCAACATGCGCCCCAGCGCCGTGGGCCCCGGCAGGATAGCAAGGAACAGCACCATCGCAGCCGCCATGGCGCTGAGACTGCGCGTCAGTATGACGGCTGACAGCGGGATGGAGAATGCAAAGAAGGACAACAGCACCGCGAGCATCAAGAGCAAGGCCTGAACTTGCCCCAGCAAGGCACGTGAGCGCAGCAGCGCGATTGCAGCAACCACCAGGATGAAACCCCAGGTGACCCCACCCAGGCGCAGCAGGATTTCCACCTGCATGAGAAAATTCCCGCTGACATAGCGGATGCTTTCCAGAAGGCTGTTCCAATCGACGGCTGGGTGGATGTCGCGCCACTCGGCCGGTTGTAGAAAAAAAGTACCGGCCAGAAGCCGGAGTATCAGGGACATGCACAGCACCCCCGCAACCGAACCGCCCACCCACCAGCACATGTGGCTGAACAGCAGTCGCCAGCGCGCCCGGGATGGCTGGCTGCTCTGGAGAAATTCCGGCACAAACAGCAGCGGCAGCACGAAGTACAAAGTCTGCATACTGCCGAACATCAGGATGCCGGAAACCAGATAGATGACCTGATAGGGGATCTCGCGTGCGTGCAACCAGATCGCCAGCAATCCCAGCAACAGCACCGGAACTACAGTTCCGGGCCACAGCGATATTTCCACAAAGGGGTAGGCAAGCACGATTGTCGAAGCGACCAGCGCAGCATATGCAGCACTGAATGCGTAGAGACGAGCGATGCGGTAGAACAACACCCACGCCAGGGACAGATACACCATGCTCCACAGGGGCAGTGGCACGCTTCTCAGAAAGTCGTGCAACAGGTAGTTGAGCCAACGCCCGTCTTCGAGCAGTTTGAAATAAAAACTTGGGTAGTAGTGCATTTCGTCATGCCCGTAGACGGGCAGTGCGGGCAACAACAGGTATCCCGCCAGCAGGAACAGGAACGCGAGAATGGCGGCAGCAATCACGACGATGTCTGCAGCAGCATCCAGAAAACGGTGGCGCGACAAGGTCAGCAGCGATGTCATGAGATGGTCATTGCGCATGAGGATGAGCCTGGTATGCAGTGCGAGTGTTGGCCTGTTGCAACAGGTATTGCAGGGCAAAATGGTGCTCGGCCTGCGCAAGAATTTCCTGCCTCAGTTCATCCCAGCACGCTGGGGCAGCCAATTGCCGGGTGAAGCCTTCCAGCATGCGTGCAAAAGAGTTCTCAGGATTGATCGCCAGAGTGCTGCGCTGCCCCATGCTGTCTTCGAGCATGATGTTGCAGGAGCGCCCGGCAGGCTTCGTGAAGGCGGAGTCGACCAGCATTCTGCTGCGCGCACCGACGACCTGCAGCTCGTTCACATAGCTGTGGCCAAAGCCCCAGTTGAGGTTGGCAATCACGCCGTCGGATGCGCGCCGCAGCTGAGCCGTACCACTGATATCCACCGCACGATCGCCATGCTCGAAACAGCCTCCCAGCAGTTCCCATGTGCCGGGAAAATAGCAGTCGAGAGCCTTCACCAGGTAGCAGCCATGATCCAGCCAGGCACCGCCGCCCTGCGCTGGATCGTAGCGGAAATTGTCCGCCGGCAAGTGCGGGAAGCAGAAGGTCAGCGACAAGAGTCGCAATTCTCCCAGCACATCCTGCGCCAGTGTCTGCCTGATGGCCTGGGCCTGTGCATGCCAGGTAAACATGAAGCACTCGGCAAGCATGCGTCCGCTCTGTGCGGCCAGCGCCACCAGTGCGCGTGCATCGCCGATGCTGCTGACCAGCGGTTTCTCGACCCAGGCATGCCGGCCCGAGCGCAGCACGGCTGCCGCACACTCAAAATGACCACCGGTTGGCAAGGCGATGTACACCACGTCCATATCAGCCGCGAGAAAGTCTTTGAAGTCGCTGTATACGCCAGGGATGCCCCGTTTGCGCAGCTGCTCCCGTGTGGTGGGGTTGCGGGTCCAGGCTGCTGCCAAATGCAAATCCGTGCTCGCCTCAAGCAGCGGAACGATACGGCCCAGCGCATGACTCCCGCAGCCCGCTATGCCGATCCTGATGCTCATGTTGCACGCACCTGCGCCAAGGCGTCCTTCAGTGCCTGGCAGGTCTGCAAGGCTTCTTCATCCGTCAACGACGGAAACATCGGCAGCGAAAAAATTTCCTTCGCTGCGGCTTCGGTATTGGGCAGATCGCCCACCTGATAGCCGAGCTGCGCATACGCCGGCATCCCATGAATGGGCCAGGGATAAGAGATGTTCAGGAATATGTTTCTGTCTTTCAGGTACTGCAGGATGAAGTCTCGCTGCGGGTGCCGGCAGACGAAAAGGTAGTACGCGTGGAAATTGCCGTCGGCCACGGCAGGCAGCAGCAGATCGATACCCGCCAACTCCCGGTAGTAAAGGTCGGCCAGTTGCCGGCGGCGGGCGATATAGGCATCGAGATGCTGCAGTTTGCGCAGCAGGATCGCGGCGTGCAGTTCGTCGAGGCGCGAGTTATAGCCCTGTTCCAGCGAGTAGTACTGTTTGTCCATACCGTAGAAACGCAGACGGCGGCAGTGCGCGTCGAGTTCGGGAGACGAGGTGAGGATCATGCCGCCATCGCCATAGCCGCCAAGGATCTTGGTCGGGTAGAACGAAAATGCCGAAAGATCACTCATGCTGCCGGCGACATTCCCCCGGTAGCGGGCGCCGTGGCCCTGGGCGCAATCTTCGATCACCTTCAGTCCATGGCGCCGGGCCACACCGTTTACAGCATCCATGTCCACACATTGCCCGAACAAGTGTACGGCCATGATGCAGCGCGTGCGTTCGGTTACAGCGGCGTCCAGCTGGGTGGTATCCATCAGGTAGCTGCGCGCATCGATATCTACGAAGCGAGCCTGCGCCCCTGTGGCATGGATGGCACTGACAGTGGGGACAGCGGTGTTGGAGACGGTTATGACTTCATCGCCAGCACCGATGCCAAGTGCACGCAAGGCCAGGAACAGGGCATCGGTGCCGCTGTTGACGCCCACACCATGCCCGCAACCACAGTAGCTCGCAAAGGCGGCTTCGAAGTTCCTGACATTGGCGCCCAGAATGAGCATGCCGGATTCCATCACCTGCTCTATCGCTGCTGCGATTTCCTCGCGTTCCGCGTGGTACTCGCGCAGGTAGTCCCAGACTTTGATCATTCAACCTCTCCGCATCAATCAAACAGGCGCAAGCTTGCCAACAGGGTTCGGGCTTCCGAGTTCACCAGACTTTCCCCCTGCGAGAGCTGCTGCAGTTGCGCCAGCGTCAGCCACTCGAAATTATCCTCGCGATGGATGGCGTCTGCAGCGGGCACCTTGATAACCAGGAAGTGGTTGCGCAGCGCCCAGAAGCGGCCACCTTCTTCGGATTGTATTGAGGAGTGCAGGATCACGTCATCGGCGGGATGCAGAAAGTGGTGCAGATAAGGCAGCTCAACGCCGTATGCAGCGCGCCGCTGATAATCAAACAGGGATACGGTAGGTCCCAGTTCCACACTGCCGACAATGCCAGGCTCCGGCTTGGCCTGGAGCAGGAAATGCAGCACACCGTTGATTTCCGCACAGAGAAAGCCGGCCAGGCCCAGGCCCTCATGTTTCAACAGGGGCTGGCACCACTGGGGTACCTCACGCTCGCCAGCTTCCACCCGTACTCCAACGATTTCGAAATAGTTGGTTGTAGCATGGCGGATCCCCGCATCGTCACGCACCCAGTCCCGTACTGCATTCAGGGCGATGGGTCTGGTGTCGATTGCATACCTCGCCCGCATGCTGTGTAACCACTGGCGCAGGTCGGGCAGCGATCGGTGCGCCATATCTGGTCCGCAGGTGGCAGAACGCTGAAACGCAGTTGCGCGCTCACAGCCTTCATCCGTTTCTGCGCAGGCGATGTTCGAGATCACGCTGCGGGAATCCATGTTGACCAGATCGTCCTGTGCCATCAGCGCCTGGATGTCGTAAAGGGTCAGCCAGCGGAAGCCCGGAAGGACATCAATGTCATGGTCGATATCGAGCAGAATGTTCCGGTTGAATTTGCGGTAGAAACGCGTGCCGGTTTCCGACTGCAGCTGGCTGCTTATCACGCGGGCGTTCGGGTCGAGAAAGTACTGGGTATAAGGTGGCAGCCTGCCCTTGTGGGCCTGGGAGAAATTGCTGAAAGTGGCCTGCAGCGTGGGAGAAAGCTGCACCAGATTGACATTGCCTGGCTCCATCTTGGCCTGCATCAGAAAGTAGCGGGTACCGTGGAATTCCCGGGTGATTATGCCAAGTATGCCGATCTCGGGCTGCAGAATGATCGGCTGTTCCCAGGCAGCAGCCGGGTTGTTGACCGGACTGCAGTGCAGGCCGGCGATGCTGAAGAATTTCCCGCTGCGATGCCGCAGGTCACCACTGTCTGCTGCAAAGTACCATTGCTCGATCTCGCCGAGCGGGATGCGCACAACCTTGTAGTCCGCACTCTGCTGTCGTGCCTGCAGCCATTGCCGGGTGTCTTCAAGGTCCTGGAATTGGTTGTTGTTCGCCTGGGCAGAATGGAGAAAGCTGCTGCGGTACTCACCCATGGCCTTCATACCGGCGGAATCTGCAGCAAGGCAAGATATTCCTCGAAAGTCCGGATCGAGCGCGAGCGGTCGTAATGGGTGCTGGCAAGCACCAGCGAAACGGCACCCGGGGAAAATTCCATCAGACTGGTAAAGGTCATTCGTGGCAGGTACAAGCCCTTGTCGGGATCATCCAGCACGAAGCGCAGACTGCGCCGGGCGTCCTTCACCTCAATGACGTGCCTGCCACTGATGCCGATAATCACCTGGTCGGTATCCCGATGGGCATGCCCGCCGCGGTCAGCCGAAATGTGATGCATGTAAAAGATGCGGCGAATATCAAACGGTATGTCCACCGTGGCCTCGACGGCCGTCAGCGTTCCCCTGTCGTCGGTCACAGCGGGGAGGTCGATCCACCGGATTTCATCAAGTCCTGATTTCATGCGGGTTGGGCCTTCCTCACCAGAATCTGCAGCGATGTACCAAAGGGTCTGAAGGGCAGCCACCGGTCCTCCATGCGCTGCAGGTGAAACAAAAGTGCATTCACTGTTTTCGGTGGCATCTTCACATCGGACTCGATTGGCACGTTGTGGCGGAACCTGAGCTGCAGTCTTTGCAGGCTGCGCGCCACAAACACCAGCGGTGCCAACAGCAGCAGGCGATAGCGCAAGCGGTAAGATTGGATGTCTGCCCGCTGCAGCAGCTTCTGCATGTCAGCTTTGGTGTAGCGCTGGTTGACGCCGACTGCCAGGTCATGGATGCCGCCCAGGCAGCGGAATGCGGGAGTCTGCACGATCAACAGGCCGCCATCGTTCAGCAGGCGGCTGGCTGCGCGGAAAAAATCGACACGCTGCTGTTCGTCCGGCAAGGAGCAGATCACGTCGATTGCCACGATGACATCCGCACTGCCTGCACGCGTCAGCGCCGCGGTGTCCGCAATGGATCCCTGCAGTACTTCAAGACCCTGCTGCCTGCAGCTTTCCACCGCAAGTGGCGAGATATCCAGCCCCTTGCAATTGGAATAGCCGCGGTGGCGTACATAGCTCAGGAAGCCGCCGGTGCCACACCCTGCATCGAGTATCCGTATGCCCTGTTCTTGACCGAAGTACTTGCCAATGATGTTGAAGAGGTCGGCGTGCAGGCTGGTGTACCACCACATGTCTCTTTCCACCTCTGCCATGCGCTGGTATTCGATCGCCAGCATTTCGGAGGATGCTTGCGAACCCCTGTTCGGGCTGGTGCTCATGTCAGGATTCCCTGCCATGTGGGGCTGCTCACCAGTTCCGGCGGTGCCGCGAATCAGCAAACCAAAAATGAAGAACTTGAACACCAGGTAATTCAGTATCGCCAACACCAGCATGATGACGAACTGCGAGTAGACGACAGGCAGGGAGAACAGCTCCACAGCGCAGGCAAGCAGCAGGAGATTGAGCAGGTAGGTCGCCAGGTAGCCCAATGCAGTCCAGGACAGGGGCTTGATGTCACTGCTTACCTGCGCACGGAAAGTGAAGGTCTTGTTCATGTAATACGAAAACAGGATGCCGACCACATAATCTCCGGCCAGCGCCATCATGTAATCGAAGCCAAGCGCCACCAGTGCCAGAAATACCAGAGTACCGATTGCCAGCGTGCCGATGCCGACCAGATGGAAGCGAAAGAGCTCCGCTACAAATGCTCTTCCTTTACTGCCCATTGGGGGGTTCCGTTCGTGTGTAGGTAATGTTTGCCGATGTACTCGCCTATCAGGCCCAGAAAGATAATCTGCACGCCGGCAAAAAACAGGATTGATACCATCACCGAGGTCCAGCCGACCTGCAGTTCCGGATTGAGAAGCTTCTGGATGATGAAACCAGCTGCGGCAAAAAAGCTGAGCAGGGTCACAGCCAGCCCGAACAGCGCGAACAGCCTGAGCGGCTTGATGGAAAAATTGATGAACATGTTCAGCCACAGGGCCGCCAGTTTCGCCAGCGTGTAGTTCGATTGGCCCTCCCGCCGGTCTTCGTGGGAGACCAGCACCGAGGAGATGTTGCGGGTTTCGCGCAGAATCAGACCGTCGATATAGGGTGAGGGGCCCTGGTACCGGATGACGCGCTTGAGAATGTCCGCGCTGATCACTTTGAAGCTGGAGAGATAGAGATCCGCAGGCTTCTCCAGCAGCCAGTTGGCAACGAGGTTGTTGAAGCGGCTGCCCAGGTTCCTGAAAGCAGCATGACGCTTTGCCTGATAGCGGGAGTAGACCACGTCATAGCCCTTGCGGGCCTCCTCGACCAGGGTGGGGATTTCCCTGGGCGGATTCTGGAAGTCATCATCTATTACGACGGCATAGTCGCCGGATGCATAGTTGAAGGCGCACATGACGGCGTTGTGTTCGCCAAAATTCTTGCGCAAGGAGATGTATTTGACAAAAGGGTAGCGGGCACAAAGCGCCTTGCAAACAGCATCGCTGTTGTCCTGGCTGCAGTCGTTTACCAGCACGAACTCGAGCTCGTAGTGGCCAGACAACTCGGCAATGCATTCATCCACCAGCGCTGCGATGGTCAGTGCGCCATTGTAAACAGGGATGCAGATGCTGATTTTCATTCAAGCTGTCTTTGATGCGCTAGATGGATGATATTGCTGGTGTTTTTGTTTTAAGCCCAGCGTAATTGCACCCTGCCAGCATTGCTGAGATCACTTGAGTTTGCAATGGGACCCGGGAAGTTTTTGACGGAACAGGGGCCACACTCTTCGCTCAGCGGTTGTACTCATCCCGGGGCTGCAGGTCTGTGTTGAGGTTCTGCCCCGCAACCGGATCGGGGAAGATGCTCAGGTCGCCCGGTTCAAGCAACGGCGCCAGCAAGGCCATGACATCGATACCGGCTCTTGCATAGTGGGCCTGACTGAATGGGTGTTCTGCGCGCGTGCGCAGCACTGCCGGGTCGTAGAGTATCGGGTCTGGACTGCCAACGAGAATGGAGCCGACCTGAATGACATGGGGAAAGACCTGCAGGAAGGTGGTCCGCACTCGCTCCGTGGGTGCCCAGGTTACGGTCAGGCCGCCGGGATTCAAGCGGCTCCGGATCAGCATGAAGTATTCGTAGGAATACAGGTTGCCGGCATAGGCGCTGTTGGGCCGCAGGGCATCGGCCTGGATCACGTCATAGGTTGTCTCCTGTCTGGCAAGGAAGCTGCGGCCATCAGTGAAAACGAAGCGGTAGCGTGGATCGCTCAACAAGCCTTCGAGCCCACCGTAAGGCCTGCGTGCCTGCAACATCTGCAGCGTTTCCAGTTGTGGCTTGACGATCTCGATGCTGGTGATGGCAGTGGTTTCCTCGCGCCCGCCAAGGCTGTACGCCGTATCGCCCGAGCCCAGCCCGATGACAGCAACGGATGCAGGCGCGGGATGCAGCATGACGGGCAGGATGCCGAGCTGCGAATGGATGCCGTCGATGTCATGAAAGGGAATCCAGCTCTGCCCCAGACCGTTCACATAGACCATGGTCGTCCCGGTGAAATCGGCATTGCTGTTCTTCAGTACGGAAACTCCTGTGCCATCTTCCTGCGAGAGCACCAGCTCCTCGGGGGATCCGTGCAGCAGTGCCCAGAAGCGGGGGCCAGCCGGAATTGACCACATCAATGCAAGAGCCACCACTACCGCGATTCCGGAAGCGGCAAGACGCGGCGCCCGGGCGCCAAAGCTCAGTGGCAGCAGCGGCAGCAGGAAGACTCCGCCAATGGCCAGCAGCACCCGCGCCGTCTGCGCGGTGCCCAGCAGATGCAACAGCACCGTACCCGTGATGATCGAGCCAAGGGTCGCCCCCAGTATGTTGGCAGCCTGAAGCCAACCGACTCTGCGCCCCAGACAGGCGCGGTCATCCTGCACGGCGCGCTGCAGGAAGGCGAAGCTTGCGCCCATCAGCAGGGTCGGCGGTCCCACCAGAATGAAGGGAACGACAATATAAAGAAGCAGGAAACCGCTCTGGCCTGCCAGTGCCGACCACAGTTCGTCCGGGGCCGACCACCAGTTGTTGAGGGCATACTGAACTACCGAGACATCCAGCGGATCAAAGCCTGCAAGGTAGGCCTGCAGCCAGGCAGCGGAACTCCAGTGCTCCAGCGCCTGGAACAACACAACCAGCGACAGGCCGGCATACAGGCTCACGCCCAATTGCAGCCCCAGATACACGCGCCCCGGATGCGCACCGAGGTGCACAAGGCGCGCGCCGGCCAGGATGCCCACGGCGAGACCGCCCAGATAGATCGCCAGCAGGTGCGGAAACGTGAACGAATTGGATTTGAGGATCACCCCCAACAGCCGGAACCAGACAATCTCCCAGGACAGCGCCAGGAAACCCGCGAGCGCGTAGAGCCACATCCAGGAAGAAAAGCCTGGTGCGGGCTGCCCCGCACGGACCGGGCCTTCGCCATCCACGTCTGCCACCCGCGCACGCTGTCTGTGGTGCAGCCATGTTGCAAGGCCGGCGAGCAGTGCCAGCGCCGCCACCACAAAGTTGACTTGCGCACCGATGCGCAGGATCGCGGGAAAATCCAGGGCTCCCATCCAGAACCATACGGTTACGAACGCCCCCACTGCGCCGCCCAGGGTGTTCATGGCGTAAAGCGATCCGATGCGCCGACCGGCCATCGCAACTGAAGGGGTAAGTGCCTTGGAGATGAGTGGAAAGGACATCCCCATGCAGCAGGTGGGAACCAGCAGGCTGCAAAACAGCACGATGGCAAGTATCACCGGCGAGCTGGCCAGGGTCGCATGCCGAACGTACAGGATGTCGTAGTACCACCAGGTGCTGATGAGGGCAAAGAGGCCGATCACCAGCTCAAGGAGCGCGAACAGGCCAATCTGCCAGCGGAAGGAGAGTGCGTCAGCCAGGCGTCCACCGATCAGACTGCCGGTGCCAAGACCCGCCATGAAAGCGGCCACGATTGTCGTTGTGGCATACAGGTCAGAGCCACTGAAGATGGCCAGCATCCGGTGCCAGATCACCTGGTAGAGCAGCGCGGAGAAGCCCGACAGGAAGTAAATCGCCAGAAACACCAGGACGATAAGGACGCGAGCGAATGCGGGCCAGAGGTGGATCCAGGCTGCACCGCGCAGCGCTGGCACGGGCACTTTCCGGTGGTGAAACAAACACACCCTCTATGGCAGTGGGGCTGCTCCGGGGGACCCGGCCAGCAAACAGTGCGATAGTATCCGGGAAGGAACGGCAGCTACAAGGCAGTACCGGAGGCCTGAACTACATTGCGGCGAGCTCACTGAAGAGTACAAAGAATACGGCCACAGCCAAAAAAGGTATCAGGGAAAGAACCAGGCCGAGTATGACCGATACAAGTTTGAACTTCACTTGGGACTCCTGGTTTACCGCTTCCTTGACCAGTAAACGCTTGAGCGTTACAAAGGGTTACCTGCCCGCCAAACTCAATCACTGGCTGAGAGCCTGGAAGAAGTGCAGGAATACACCACACGGCAGCCCTGGCATTGCAATCACGAACACCCGAACATGGGCGACAGGTTCTGGTATCTACAGCTATGGATTTGGAGGAACAGCTCAAATGAAAGGCAAGGAACTCACGCGCCGCGCGTTGCTGCGCAGTATCGCCATATTCGGCATGGCCGCGGGCTCCGGCAGGGCTCTAGCCGCGACCAAAACGCACCGGTTTTCCCCGGTAAAACGCGCGTTCGACGATCCTTATCTGGAGCTGATACGACTGCTGAAGGAAGGCTCTGAGATCGAACAGGACCTGATGGTGCAGTACCTGTACAGCGCCTATGCCCTGAAGCCCGAGTACGCCGGAATCGTGGGTGCTCCGGCGCCAAACGGCACGACGCTGATGGGCGTGATCATTGAGGAGATGCAACACCTGCGCGGCGTAAACCGCCTGCTGGTGGAGCTGGGCGCCGCGCCGGTACTCACGCGTCAGGACTTTCCTTACGAGTCGGATCTGTATCCCTTCCCGTTCGAGCTGGCACCGCTGAGCTCGGTCAGTCTGGCCAAGTACACCTATTGCGAAGCCGATCCGGTGCGCCTTGGACGTGTGCGCTCGGTCAGCGACCAGTCGGTCCGCCTCTCCGACAAGATGAAGGCTACCCTTGGCGCCAGCAACATCGCGCCCAATCATGTCGGCAAACTCTACGATGCCATTGTCGGCACCCTGGGTGAACTCAAGGACGCCGGGGGAAATACAGCTTGATTACGGCGCCTGGTTCAAGGAAATCGGTGATGTAAAGGCGGAAGGGGAGTTCGGCCACTTCAAGTTCTTCCATTCCCTCTATGAGGCATCGCATCCCCTGATCCAGGGCACCCCCGACATCTGGGATCTTGCCGCGGACGATCCGCGCTATCCCAGCTATCAGGTGCCGGTGAACCCAACGGCCTACGAAGGACGCCCGAACAGTATCGTGGACACTGATCTGCGGGCCCTGGCCTGGCTGGGCAACATGAACTACTGGTCCATGATGTTGATGCTGGATGCAGCCTACCGGCGCAGTTCCCAGCCTGATGCCGCACTTGCCCAGGCCATCATGATGGGGCCGCTGAACTCGATTGCGCGGTACCTGCCGACCAAGGGCTCTGCGGTGCCCTTCGATCCCTTGAGTCTGGGCTTCAATCCGGGGCTCGATGATGCATCGGGCAAGCGCATTACCCGCCTGATGCTGACAGAGACCCGCGACTTCGCGCGCTCGATCGAGCATCTGTTGCCGGGGGATTTCAACATGCAGATCTACGACCAGCTGCTGCAGGAAGCATAGCCGGCCGCCATTGACCACGAGGAAAAAGACGATGAGCTACCTTCGCAACGCCTGGACTGTCGCCGCCTGGGCCAAAGAACTGGAGCCCGGCAAACTGCTGGCGCGCACGCTGCTGGACGAGCCGCTGGTCTTCTACCGCGATGCAGATGGCAAGCCGCAGGCGCTGTTCGATCGCTGCCCTCATCGGTTTGCGCCACTGTCGATGGGGCAACTGTGCGATGGCGGTGCAGCGGTGCAATGCCCGTATCATGGCCTTCGCTTCGATGGCAGTGGCGCCTGCGTGCACAACCCGCATGGCGACGGTCGTATTCCCCAGGCGGCCAAGGTTCGCAGCTACCCGGTGGTGGAGCGACACAGCGCGCTGTGGGTCTGGATGGGTGACCCGGTGCGTGCAGATGCCGCGGCCATCCCGGCCTTTCCGTTCAACGACCCCGAACACTGGGCGGTGGGCATCGGCTCGATGGTCGTCAATGCGCCCTACGAGCTCGAGATCGACAATATTCTCGACCTTTCGCACATCGAGTTCTTGCACCCGATGTTTGCCAGCGACGCCGTGCGACGCGCGAAAGTCGAGTTCGAGCAGGACGGCAACACGGTCTGGTGCAAGCGGTTCATGGCCGACGACCGGCAGGTGCCCGATTTCCTCCGCCAGGCTTTCCGGGTGCCAGAGGGGCCTGTCGACCGCTGGCTGCATGTTCGCTGGAATGCACCCGCCGTCATGGCGCTGTGGGCCGGGGGCGTGGCCAGTGGTCAGCCGGTGGAGCAGGGCATCGTGTCGCAGCAGGCGCATTGCTTCACGCCCGAAACCCGGGGCCGCACGCACTACTTCTATTCGATCTCCTTTCCGCGTGCGATGGGCCCGATGGCCGAAGAACTGGCGGCGCAGAACGTGGAGGCGCTGCGGGGCCCGTTCGAACGCGAGGACAAGCCCATCGTCGAGGCCGCGGCACAGCGTATGGGCAGCGCGGCGCTGTTTGACCTGAAACCGGTACTGCTGCCGGGCGATGCCGCGGCCGTGCGCGCGCGTCGGGCCCTGCAGGCATTGATCGACAACGAACAAGGGTGAGCGACATGCACAGTGTGCGTGTCCACCGCATCGCCGTTGAGGCGCAGGATATCTGCAGTTTCGAACTGGTCGATGCCGGGGGCAGGGAGCTTCCTTCGTTCTCTGCCGGTTCGCATGTCGACGTGCACCTCGATGGCGGCCTGACACGGCAGTACTCGCTGTGCAACGATCCGCGCGAAACGCACCGCTATCTCATCGCGGTGCTGCGGGAGCCATCCTCACGCGGTGGTTCGACGGCGATGCATGGTCTGCGCGAAGGCCAGGAGCTGCACATCAGCGAGCCGAAGAACCATTTTGCGTTGGCAGAAGCAACGCCGCACCACCTGTTGATGGCCGGGGGCATCGGTATCACGCCGATCCTGAGCATGGCCGAACGGCTGGCGGCCATCGGGGCGTTCTTCGAACTGCATTACTGCACGCGTTCGATGGCCCGAACCGCCTTTGCCGACCGCCTCCGCGCCTAGGGTTTTGCTGACCGCGTGCGCTTCCACTGCGATGATGCTCCGTCCGCGCAAAAGCTGGACATTCCCGCGACGTTGGCATCGCAGCCCAATGGAACGCATTTGTACGTCTGCGGGCCAACCGGATTCATGGACGCGGTGCTGGCCGGCGCGCACGCCGCGGGCTGGAGCGAGTCCCGCCTGCATCGCGAATATTTCTCCGGGGCGGCCGTCGACAAGACCGGCGATGGCGCCTTCGAGGTGCAGCTCGCTTCCAGCGGCGCGCTCATCCGCGTTGCCGCCGACCAGTCGATCGTCGCGGCGCTCGCTGCTGCAGGCGTACAGGTGCCAGTCTCGTGTGAGCAGGGCGTGTGCGGCACCTGCCTGACGCGCGTGCTCGAAGGCACCCCGGAGCATCGAGACATGTACCTCACTGCCGAAGAGCGTGCGCGTGGCGACCAGATCATGCCGTGCTGTTCACGGGCAAAGTCGCCTCGCCTGGTTCTCAACCTCTGATGGATTTCTGGAACCCACTATGAACTACCTGAAAAGAGCCTGGTACGTGGCCGGTTTCTCCGACGAACTTGCCAGCGGACAGCTGCTGGCCCGGACGCTGCTCGGCGAGCCATTGGTCTTCTTCCGCCGCCCCGATGGCATGGTGGCGGCGCTGCAGGATCGTTGCCCGCATCGATTCGCGCCCCTGTCGGCGGGCACGCTCTGCGACGAGGGTGCCTCGGTACAGTGTCTGTACCACGGGCTGCGCTTCGACGGCGGCGGGGCCTGTGTGCACAACCCGCATGCAGGTGGTGCCATCCCGAGGGCTGCTGCGGTGAAGGCGTGGACCGTGCGCGAGCGGCACCGTCTGCTGTGGGTCTGGGGGGGCGACGAGAGCGATGCCGACGACGCGCTGATTCCAGACTACTCGGCGATCACGAGCGCACCCGACGACGCGACGATCCGAGGCTATCTGCCGACCGACTGTGACTACGGGCTGCTGGTCGACAACATCCTCGATCTGACGCACGCCGACTACCTGCATGCCGGCACGCTGGGCAGCGGTGCGATCACACGCAGCACGGCGCAGGTCACCGACCTCGGCAGTCGCAGTGTCCGGATCGTCTGGCGATCCAGCGGCGAGAAGGCCGCACCGGCTTTCGACAACTTCCTGCGCGTGCAGGGGCAGCCCACTGACCAGTGGACCGATGTCACCTGGACGGCTCCCGCGAACATGCTCCTGCGGGTCGGTGCCACGCTTCTGGGCGAGCCGGAGGCACAGGGCGTGGATACCCACAACCTCCACCTGGCGACGCCCGAGTCGCAGGGGCGGACGCACTACTGGTACTGGAGCACGCGAAGCTTCGCCGTCGATCCGCACGTCAACGCGGCGATCAAGCCGATGATCGAGTTCGCGTTCTCGCAGCAGGACAAGCCGATGCTGGAGGCGCAGCAGCGGCGAATCGGCAGCGCCGACTTCTGGGCGCTCAAGCCCGTTCTGCTGCCCGGCGACGCTGGTGCCGTGCGCGCCCGGCGAAAGCTCGATGCACTGATCGAATCCGACGGCCTGTGAGGGATGTCCGAATACCATCCAGGCGACTGATCTGAGGTCCTTGGCCTGGCTCGGCAACATGAACTATTGGTCGATGTTGCTGACGCTGGATTCGGCCTGCCGGCGCAGTTCCCAGCCTGATGCTGACAGAGACCCGCGACTTCGCGCGCTCGATCGAGCATCTGTTGCCGGGGGATTTCAGTCTGGAGATCTACGATAAGTTGCTGAGCGCGACGTAGCCGCGCCGCAGTCCAGATATTGCTGTTCAGCGGCGGAAGGTCCAGTAGCGGCCCTCGGGGACATCCACGCTCTGCAGGCCAAAGCGCTGGTCAGAACGCTGGCCCGAGGTGAGGATGGCGTAGAGGTCCTCCATGATGCGACGGTCTTCCGAAAAGTAGGTGTGGCCCAAAAAGCCGCGTGAGGCATCAGAGACGTCGACCGTTTCAACTCCGGGCGCAATCACCAGGCCGCGCCCGGAATCTCCCGCACGTGGATGCCCGTTGAAGGTTTTCGATGCGGCAAGAGCACGATCCGAGGAAGAAGCGTACAGCGTCACCGGTGTAAAGGTGCGCGCGAGCTTTGGCGCGATGTCCTGCCGGAACAGGTCGGCATCGATGTCGGGTGCAATCAGTATCATCTGCTCCACCTTGTAGATATCCAGCATCCGCTCGGCAGCGAGGTTGAGGTGTGCCCGCGTCAGGGCCCGACTGCCCATGCTGTGGGCGAAGACAAAGATCTGCTCCGCGTCAGTGTGGTCGACTACGTCTTTCAGCACGGTTGTCAGGTGTGTCTGGGACCATTCCACATTGGTGGAGTCGGTGGCATAGCCCATTATCGAGCTTTGCGAAGGCCAGCTGAACAGCAGCACCGGGCCATCGAACTTCAGGTCGGTGGCAAACTGCGCCAGCCCGCGCACTGCCTGGGCGAAGTCCGTGTTGAAGCCATGCACGAATACCATCAGCTGGCGGTTGCGGGATTCCCTTATGGCGAGATTCAGCTGGGCCACGAATTCATCGTTCGCCAGCGGCCGGGTGCCGCGCATGGCAATGTGCTTGCGCTCATCTGCTGACCATTCAAAGCGGAACACCGACGGGCGCTCATTGCGGCCGATGATGTGGTTGGGCGGAATTGCCACTTCGGCAATGCCGTAGGCCAGTTCGCCCCGGTCCTTCCCGAACACTATGCGCGGATCGGGGATGGGCGCCCTGGTGGTGGCATAGAACAGTTCCAGCGGCCGCGCTTCGGCCACGGCCGCAGTCCTGGTGCCACCGGCGGAGCCGCAGGCAGACAGGGAGCAAGCCAACAGCAGGGCAAGGCAATACTGCACACCAAGGCGAACCCGCAGGCCAAGCGTGGCAGCAAGTCGGCCGTCAAGCAGACTGGTGTGTGGGTCGCGCATAAAGAATCCTGGATCCGGGCACTGCGCAAAGCGGGGCGCTCAGTATACCCCTGTAAGTTCAGGGGGGCCAAAGTCCTGCCGCAAGCGCTCTGCGCCGGGTCAGTGCCTGTGCCGACGACTATCTGGCCTGGCTCTCCAGCAACGCGATCGTCTCGTCCTTGCGCTCCGGCGCCCGCGCTCCTGTCATGGCCACCCAGCCGTTGCCAGCGGTGGTAGACAAGCAATTCGACAGCATGAAGAAGCCTGGCCTCGGGGTGACAATAGGTAATACCATCGAAACTGCCACGGTTGCCTCGCAATCAATCCACCCGACTTCCGGCCGGAACACCAATGCTCATTTATGGCGTAGCTCTGCTCTCTGCATGCTTGCTCGTTGGCTTGTACGTCGGCGAACTTCTGGGTCAATGGCTGGGGGTGCAGGCAAATGTGGGCGGTGTCGGTATCGCCATGCTGCTGTTGGTGTTGGCCTCAGGTTCGAAATACTGCAACGCGCTGGTCAGTGGCGAGGCTGCCAGCGGCATCCGCTTCTGGAGCGCGATGTACATTCCCATCATTGTCGCCATGGCGGCAGGGCAGAATGTGGCAGCGGCTGCAGAAGGTGGGCTGCTTTCCATCCTGGCAGGCACTCTGGCCGCCATCGTGAGTTTCGTGTTGGTGCCGGTACTCTGCAAACTTGGCCCACCGAGCGAGCCCTTGCCGCCCCAGCAATCACCTGAGACAAGAGTGCCAGCGCCGCAAGAGGCTGCCCTGTGATGCAAACGCTCAATGGTCTCGCGGCCACCAACGGTCTGGTTACTGCATTTGCGATAGTGGGCCTTACCCTCTGGCTGTCTTACTGGCTGTCCAGGGTTCTCACCCGGGGCCGCATTCACGGTTCTGCCATTGCCATCATCCTGGGCTTGTTGGCCGCGTGGTGGGCTGGCAATGTCACGGGAGGAACCAGAGGCGTCGCGGACATCACACTGCTGAGCGGCATCGGCTTGATGGGCGGTGGCATGCTGCGTGATTTCGGCATCGTATCCACCGCTTTTGGTGTACGGCCCGGTGAGCTCAAAAAGGCCGGCCCGGTCGGGGCCCTCTCCATTCTTGTCGGGGTGCTGGTGTCTTTTGTCGTGGGCGCTCTGGTGGCGCTGGCCTTCGGGTATCGGGATGCGATCAGCATCACCACCATCGGTGCAGGCGCAGTGACCTATATCGTGGGCCCGGTAACAGGTGCCGCGATTGGGGCAAGTTCTGAAGTGCTGGCGCTGAGTGTCGCCGCCGGGGTGGTGAAAGCCGTAGTGGTGATGGTAGCCACCCCTCTGGTGGCGCGCAGCATTGGGTTGAACAATCCCCAATCCGCGATGGTATTCGGTGGCTTGATGGGCACCACCAGCGGGGTGACTGGGGGTTTGGCAGCGACAGATCCGCGTCTGGTGCCCTATGGTGCAATGACTGCAACTTTCTACACAGGGGTGGGTTGCCTGCTCGGGCCATCGCTGTTGTACTTCACTGTGCGTGCCTTCGTCTGACTCCAATGCCCACCATGAGTCCATTACTGTTTCCCGCGCTCAATGCGCGCAATATTGACCTTGCTCTTCACACCAGCGACGGTGCCTTGTCGTACGCAACGCTGTACCAGCAAATCAATCACATTGCCTTTGCCTTGCTGGGCAGCAAGCGCGACCTGGCGGAAGAGCGCATCGCATTCTTTCTTCCTGCCAGTGCGGATTACGTCACTTTGTTGCTGGGGACCTGGCGTGCCGGTGGCATTGCCGTTCCGCTCAATACCTCTGCTGCATTGCCGGAACTTGAGCATGTCCTGCAAACAGCTGGTGTAACCCGCTTGGTGCTCCCGGCAAGCACCGCGGTATCAATGCGCACCAGCCTGGAAGCGTTGTGCAAAAACCTGCAGACCCAGGTTGTGCTGATGGAAACGCTCATCGCACACCCGGCGGCAACTGCCAGCGCATTGCCCGCATTTTCCCCGACACGACGCGCCATGATGCTGTTCACCAGTGGAACTACCAACAAGCCAAAGGGTGTGGTCAGTACCCACCAGAACATCGCCGCACAGATCACCACGCTGTTGCAGGCCTGGCATTGGCAACGCGGCGACCGGATTCCGCTGTTCCTGCCGCTTCATCATATCCACGGTATCATCAATGTGCTGTGTTGTGCCTTGTGGCAAGGGGCCGAGCTGACACTGTTCGCAAAATTCGACATGGACACCTTGTTGCAGCAGGTAGCGCAGGGCCGCTACACCTTGTTCATGGCAGTGCCTACGATCTATGTCAAAATCATTCAGCAGCTGGAAGCACTGCCAGCTGCGCAGTGCGCGGCGATCTGCGCAGGCTTTACTGAGATGCGCCTGAACGTGAGTGGTTCAGCAGCTTGCCCGGTGAAACTGTTTCAACAATGGCAGCAGCTTACCGGCCAGACCCTGCTGGAACGCTATGGCATGACCGAAATCGGCATGGCACTTTCCAATCCTTACCACGGCGAACGACGTGCTGGTGCGGTTGGTGTGCCCTTGCCGGGAGTCGAAGTGGCGTTGTTCGATGACAGCAATCAGCCGGTAGTGGAAGAGAACCAGCCCGGAGAAATACGGGTGAAAGGGGCCAATGTGTTCCCCGCATACTGGAACAACGCCACCGCGACCAGTGAAAGTTTTCGTGACGGCTGGTTTTGTACCGGCGATGTTGCGGTGCTGGAGAATGGCTATTACCGGATACTGGGGCGATCTTCCATCGACATCATCAAGTCTGGTGGTTACAAACTGTCGGCACTGGAAATTGAAGGCACACTGCTTACGCACGAAAAAATTGCCGAGTGCGCAGTGGTGGGTGTGGAAGATGATACCTGGGGCGAAGCGGTAACCGCCTGCGTGGTACTCAAAGCCGGCCAGACGCTTGCCTTGCAGGAATTGAAGAGCTGGTGCGAGTCCCGCATGTCGCCCTACAAGGTTCCAAAACAATTGCGGGTGCTGAACGCATTCCCGCGCAATGCGATGGGGAAGGTGATGAAGGCAGAACTGAAGGGCCATCCATGATGAACACTACCTTGCGGCTGACCGTGTCCGTGCTGATGACCTTTGCGGCAAGCTCCGTGCTCGCGCAGACCGTTGCGGAGAGCGGCTTTGAAAGCGTCGGCCGGGCGTGGCCGCTGGCACATGACCTGAACACGTATCATATGACCGGTGCAACGCTGCGGCAGGGGCTCGGCAATCCGGCCTACCGTACGCCGATACCCGTCGATCCGCGGCGCGATCCGGAAACCGGGTTTGTCGGTGCAGCGCGCAACGGCGCCACACCCGAGGGCATCGACGCTCTTCCGGTGGATATGTTCACCACCACCGACTTCTACCAGGATCGCGCGCTATGGAGCGATCCCCGCTACTTCCGCTGCAACAGTTCCGCCGCGCTCGAAGAATTCTGGGGCGAGGATTCCCTGATAGGCGACAACCCACCGGCATCGGCACCATGGGGTTACTGCGATCGCGACTACCCGCGCGAGTCGATCGTGAGTCCTTACCCGTTCAAGACCGCGCAAGCGCATTACGAAGCCTTGCTTGCGGAGACACGCGGACGCGGTGGCCCCACTGAACATACCTACGCTACCGTACCCGGCGAGTGGAGCGGGCGCTACCAGCATCCCGCGCGTGCGGACAACCAGTACTGGATTCGCATGCGGCATGTGCAGATTCCAACGGTGCTGTCGCTGCTGACACCAGAATACCAGCAGCGCATGGTGCAGGAGGCCTATCACCATGGTCACAGCAATACGCCACAGTGGCCGTCGCAATACTGCTGGCCCGAGGGCTTCCTGCGCCGCTGGCACGAGTCCGCCCTGTGGGAACAATCCATCATGGTCACACCGACCATGGTGCAGATATCGGGGGGCGTAGCGCGCAACTTCATTACCAATATCCATATTGGCCGCAGCTTCAACATGGAGGGCCCCGTGCCCCGGCTCGGCGCTGACGTGCCGCGCTGGTATGGCGAGACCATCGGCTTCTGGGACGGCGAGGTACTGATCACCTGGACCTCCAACATCCAGGGCTGGTCCAGCCATGCGGCCTTCGAGTTTTCGAATCGCATGCAGACCATCGAAATCTACTCCCCCAACCGGGATGCAGACGGCAGCTTCCTTGGCCTCAATCACGAGACGATTCTTTACGACCCCGAAGCATTGGTGGAACCCGTGCGCATCATTCGCAACATCACGCGGCTCAGCGGCTTCGAGGAAGGTGACCCGCAACCGTTCATCGAATGCGTGCAGTCCATTTTCCCCATTTCAGGCGCCGGGACACCGGTCAGCCCCGGTACTGTGATCGAGTACGAGGTGCCGGACATGTACGGGCGGCCCTGGGCGGAACTCTGGGAACAGTACCGGGAAGAAGGCATGCAGAAGCCGGAAAGGGACGACATTTTCAGTTTTTGAGCTGGCAATCTGTCCCATGCACACCTGCCGGGCTGCACGCTTGGCGGCACCCCCAACCAAGAGAGAGAAACGATGGATCAGCATAGCCTTCCACCTGGCAGCCTTGATGCTGCAATCACCGCCATGCAGGCCGCAATAGGTGCCGAGCATGTCATAACTGATTCGGCCGGCATGGCCGATCATGGCGATCCGTTTGCTCCACCGGGCGAATGGTACCGCCCCGGAGCGGTACTGATGCCCGGCAGTGTGGAGGAAGTGCAGGCAATACTGCGCGTGGCAAATGAATACGGCACGCCGGTCTGGACCAGCAGTCAGGGCCGCAACAAGGGCTATGGCGGCGGTGCGCCGCGTGTCTCCGGAAGTTTTTCCGTCTCGCTGCGGCGCATGAACCGGGTGCTCGAAGTCGATGAGCAGAATTGCATGGCGCTGGTCGAGCCCGGCGTGCGCTTCTTCGATCTTTACAACCACCTGAAGGCCACAGGATCAAAACTGTGGATGAGCGTACCCGACCTTGGCGGCGGCAGCGTGATCGGCAATGCGCTGGAACATGGCGTGGGCTACACGCCCATCGGCGACCATTTCGGGCAGCACTGCGGCATGGAAGTGGTGCTTCCCAATGGCGAGATCCTGCGCACGGGCATGGGCGGCATGAGCAGTCCGCACAACTGGCTGGTCTATCCGCACAGCGCCGGACCGAACTGGGACGGCATCTTCACCCAATCAAACTTCGGCATCGTGACCAAGATGGGTGTGGCGCTGATGCCTGCACCTGAAGTCTATGCTCCCGGCTGGTTCATGCTGGACAACGAAGAGAATTTTGGCACTTTCCTGGAAGTACTGCGCCCGCTGATGATTGACGGCACCATTTCCAATCAGCCCATGATCATCAACGCAGTGTGCGCTGCATCCGCCTTCTGGGGACGGCAGGAATGGTACACAGGGACCGACGCGATACCCGAAGAGGTCATCAACCGGATCGCGGCCACTCCCGGGTTTGGTCGTTGGGTGATGCGGTTTGCTGTTCAGGGCGATGCGCCGGTGGTGCGCCACAACCGCGCCAAGATCGAGGCAGCCTTCGCCAGGATCCCCGGTGCTTCAGTAATGTTTGAGGAATTCGACGGCCACAATCTGCCCCCCTTCGAAAACCCGCACCACAACGTGCAGGCAGGAATCCCGTCGATGGCGCTGGACCGGATGACCCGCTGGTACGGCGGCGAGGCTGGCGGGCACATCGGCTTTTCGTGCGCCATGCCGATCGCCGGCAAGGACGGCAGCGCCATCCGCGACCTGTGTTCGCAAGTGCTGCGCGCGCGCGACCTCGACTATTCATCGGCCATTATCGTGGGCCGGCGCAGCATGATCCACGTGGCGTTGATCGTGTTCGACACATCCAACGAAGCGCAGACCCGCAGCGCCTACGCCGCGACCAAGGCCATGCTTGAACCCGCGGCCAAGCTCGGCTACGGCGAATACCGCAGCCATGTCGATTTCATGGACGAGGTGGCGAGCCTCTATGATTTCAACAACAATGCCCAGCGCCGCTTTGCAGAAAGGATCAAGGATTGCCTTGATCCCAACGGGATCCTTTCACCCGGCAAACAGGGTATCTGGCCCTCAGCCTATCGAGCGTCGTTGTAACGCTACTGGGTGTCTACTAGACTTCCGGCGACCAATCCAGGGGCGCGCAGTATCCGGCTGACTCAAGAGAGCAATACATGACACTGCATAAATTCTGTACCCGAATTTTGCTGGCACACGCTGCCGTGTTTCTTCTGACTGCTGCCGGGCATCGTGTCGTTCTTCAACAAGCACAGCAAATAGCATAATTATGCCGCGGGGCTATGTACCATCACCCGACCGGCAGTCCGCATCCATATCGAGGAGAATCAGCTTATGAAGAGTCCTGCGCGCGTCAGCGCAATCACCACCACGCTGGCCCTGCTCGTCGCCCTGACGGGCTGCGGCGAAGCCACGGTTGCAACGAATCCTGCCGCTGCGCCAGCCGCAACGGCGAGTGCCACCACAGCCGCTGTCGCCACCACCACATCAGGCGACGCCGGCGAGTGGCGCTCCCACGGGCGTGACTACAGCGAACAGCGCTTCAGCCCGCTCAGGCAGATTACCGCCGACAACATCGACCAGCTTGGCCTGGCCTGGTTTGGCGATCTGGCCGAGCGTGGCGGCAGCTACGAGACCACGCCCGTCGTGGCGGACGGCCGCATCTACGTGACGACGCCCTGGAGCAAGGTCTACGCCTTTGACGCCCGGACCGGCCAGCAGCTGTGGAAATACGACCCGCAAGTGCCCGGCGAATTCGCCGTGAAACTCTGCTGCGGCATCGTCAACCGTGGCGTGGGCCTGCACGAAGGCAACGTCATCTGGGGCACGCTCGATGGGCGCCTCGTATCCGTCAACGGCGAAACCGGCGCCCTGCTGTGGGAAGAGCAGGTAACCGACCCGGAAGGCTGGCATTCGATCACCGGCGCGCCCCGCATCGCCAATGGCCGTATCTTCATCGGTGAAGCCGGCTCCGAATATCACCAGCGCGGCTACATGGCCGCCTACGACGCCAACAACGGCGACGAACTGTGGCGCTGGTGGGCAGTGCCGGGCGACCCCGCTTTGGGCTTCGAACAGCCTGAACTGGAGATGGCCGCCACCACCTGGAATGGTGAATGGTGGAAGTTCGGCGGTGGCGGCACGCCCTGGGATGCAATTACTTTTGATCCTGTCACCAACCTTGTCTATATCGGCACCGGCAACGGCGCCCCCTGGCCAGCCGACGTGCGTTCACCCGGCGGTGGCGACAACCTGTTCATCTCGTCCATCGTGGCGCTTGATGCCGAAACCGGCGAGTACCGCTGGCACTACCAGGCCACGCCGCGTGACAGCTGGGACTACGACAACACCCAGCAACTCGTCACCGCCGACCTTGTGATTCGCGGCGTGCAGCAGCACGTGGTGATGCAGGCACCCAAGAACGGCGTGTTCTACGTGCTGGAAGCTGAAACCGGCAAGCCGCTCTCGGCCGACCTGTACGTGCCCTCGGCCAACTGG
>JBIIWP010000113.1:0-10184 GCA_044338855.1 Pseudohongiellaceae bacterium
TGGATTTTTCTGATTCATCCAGCTGGCTTCATACAGCCTTCATGTCGATGAACTACGCTTCCCCACCAAATATTTTGCGGAAGCACCAGAATGCAGGAGTGGGCCCAAGGCTACGTCACAGATGTCCCCTATGTTCACGACTACTATCCTGAACTGAATCCCTGCCGCGCACAGTTTGCCTTGCTGCAACGCGGCTGGATTGCGCCAGACATCCAGCACGCTTGTGAGCTTGGCTTTGGTCAGGGGATCAGCGTCAACATGCATGCGGCTGCGGGCTCCGCCAGGTGGTATGGCAACGACTTCAATCCTGCACAGGCGGCACTGGCCCGCGAACTCGCGACCGCCTCTGGTGCTGCTGCGTCACTGAGCGACGATTCGTTCGCAGAATTCTGCATGCGCAAGGATCTGCCCGATTTCGATTTCATCGCGATGCACGGAGTATGGACGTGGGTCTCGGATGCCAATCGTCGTTTGCTGGTGGACTTTGTAAACAGACGTCTGAAGCCCGGTGGCGTGCTGTACCTCTCCTGGAATTCACTTGCCGGCTGGGCTCCCTTTCTGCCTCTGCGTGGATTGCTGCTGGCGCAGAAGGAGCGCTGGAGCGCCACTGGCGACAGCACTCTGCGCCATATCGAATCAGCGCTGGGATTCAGTCAGCAGTTGCTTCAGGCCACCCCTGCGTACCTGCAGCGCAACCCCGGTGTGTTCGAACGTTTACAACTGTTGCAGAAACAGCATAAGGGTTATGTAGCGCATGAGTTTTTCAACCGTGACTGGCAACCGATGGACTTCGCTGAGCTATCGAGATGGCTGGAGCCGGCCCGGCTGAGCTTCGCTGCCGCAGCCAACATCGTTGATGAAATCCCGGACCTCAATCACACGCCGGAGCAGCAAGGACTGTTGGCGGCGATCGATGATGTCGCGCTGCGGCAGACGGCCGGCGATCTTATGTGCAGTCGCTTTTTCCGACGTGACTACTGGATACGCGGAGCGCGCGTGCTGGGTGCTCAAGCGCGGCTTCGCGCTCTGCGCGACTATCAGGCGGTGTTGCTGGTAGCTCCCGGTGAGGTGTCCTATCGCATTGAGGCTGGTGTCGGACAGGTGCGGCTGCCCGAGCGGATTTTCTTGCCTGTACTGGAGCAGCTTGCTGATCGGCAACTGCACCGCGTGGATGCCCTGGAAGCAAGTCTGCAGCCGGCAGGCATCCTGTTGGAGCAGTTGGTGGAAGCCATAGCGGTATTGCACTCACAGGGTCACGTTGCGTTGATAAAGTCCTCAGCGGGTCTGCAGGAAGCGCGCGTACGCTGCCAGCGCTTGAATGATCACTTGCTGCAGCGCGCGGTCGATGGCAGCGAAATCGCTCACCTCGCCAGCCCACTGACCGGTGGCGGTGTTGGAGTGAACCGCTTCCAGCAACTGTTCCTGCTCGCGATGCAGCATGGGCACGGGGATCCTGCGCAGTGGGCCGAGTTTGCCTGGCAGGTTGCCAGTACCCAGCACCTGCGGATTCGCAAGGAAGACCGTCTGCTGGAAACTCCCGACGAAATACGCAGTGAGCTGCTGCGACAGGCCTCCAGCTTCGCAGTGCGGGAACTCCCTGTCTTGAAAGTCCTGGAGGCAATGCCCAGCCTTGCCCCCTGAGCCATCTACTGGACCACGATCCCCTCTTTCGGCGCCTTCGGGCGCCGTTTTTTTTGGAAAGTACTTAACTAAAACCTAAGCATTAGTTCCAAACACGGACATTTTTATTATTCCCAGTACGGCTATCCTTGGGGTATTGGTGCTTCCGGGCTCCTGCAACCATGCAATCGACAATGGCATTGGGCCCCGGTGTTCCTGCATCACTTTCTGAATACGTCGAGAACCAGGAGACAACATGCGTACTTTGAACAAGCAAGCCCAGGACAACCTTACCCCGCAGAAGGCCTACCAGATTCTGGTGGATGGCAATCAACGTTTCGTTAGCAACCTGCGCTTCAACCGCAACCTGTTGCAGCAAGTCAACGAAACCTCCGACGGCCAATACCCCTTTGCCATCGTGCTGAGCTGCATCGATTCCCGCACGTCCGCTGAGCTGGTGTTTGACCAGGGTCTGGGCGATGTATTCAGTGCCCGCATCGCCGGCAATGTGTTGAACGAAGACATTCTCGGCAGCATGGAGTTTGCCTGCAAGGTAGCAGGCTCCAAGTTGATCGTGGTGTTGGGCCATACCAAATGTGGTGCCATCAAGGGAGCCTGCAGCCATGTACAAATGGGGCACCTTACCGGTCTGTTGAGCAAAGTCGCACCCGCAATGCATGCGGTAGAGCAGCGGGAAGGCACCAGCATTTCGCCGGAGAGCGCAGTCGAACTGGTGGCAATCGAGAACGTCCGCTGCCAGTTGCGGTCCATCCTGGACCGCTCACCCATCCTCGAACACATGTACCAGGAGGGCAGTATCGGCCTGGTCGGCGGCGTCTATTCCGTTGAATCCGGGGGAGTAACCTTCCTGGAAGAATATTTCAAATAAGCCCTGCAAGGCCGGCACCACGGCTGCCTGATACTATTTGAAGAGGCGGTCGTGGGCGGCGTTGGTGATTGCCAGCACTCCAGGATGGGTCAGGCGCCGCTCTGCTGATATTGCATAGTAGCGCTCCTCGACATCAGCAGTCCGGCCAACCAGCTCTACGTCGTAGATCCGCCTGACGTCCTCGGCAATGGCCAGGGGACCGGGAAACACCGCCCCCGAATCCGACCCCACGGCTTTCATCAGTGCGGGATCTTCGAACTCTCCAATCACCTCCGGTTTGATGCCTTTCTTGTCGAACCAGGTGTCCAGATCGCGCCGCAATGCGGTATTCGGTGTGGGCAGTACCATCCTTGCGCCATGCAGTGATTGCGGAAAGCGCTTCTTCAGCACCGCCAGGCTGGAGGCGTTGGCGAAAAAGGCGGTGTCCGATCTGCCCAGTGCATGATTGAAGACCTTGACCCGGATGTGGGGAGGGGCGGGGGTATCGGCCAATACAACATCCAGCGCATGGGTAGCCAACTCCCCCAGCAGGCGCTCCGTGTTGTCCTCTTTGCACACGATCCGGGGAGCGTTTTCTGTCTGCAGCAAGGGTCGCAGCAAGCGGCTGATCACCAGTTTCGGCATGGCATTGGAAACCCCGATCGTCAGTGGCATCCCTCTTCCCGGCTGACTCGACTTCACCGCCTCCAGCAGATCACGCCCCGCACCAAAGATTTCGTCGGCATAGTGATGCACGACCCTGCCTACATCCGTCAGCACCAGATTACGGCCATGCTTCTGGAAGAGCTTGACGCCCAAGGCTTCTTCCAGCTGCTTGATCTGGGCCGAAATTGACGGCTGGGAAAGGTGCAGCTTGGCGCTGGCGCGCGCAATGCCACCCTCTCTGGCAGTCACCCAGAAGTAGTGCAGATGATGGTAATTGAGCCGTTCCACTGGGGGGCCTCCGAGCAAGCCACTTGCAAGCATCCAGTTTCAACGCCTGGTCGTGAGGTTTCAACCAAATGGTGAGAGTTTCAGGCCCACCGCACGCTGGATGGCCCAAACCTGGACTCCTGGCGAGCTTTGGTCACGTTGTAACCAGGCAGATCGCACAGTTCAAGGACGGGGGGGCGCTGGGTACCGCCCCGCAAGTCCGGGGGTATAATGCGCGCCTTCCGACCTGTGGCTACCTTTATGAGAACCCTGCTCCTGATCCTGCTGTGCAGTTGCACCCTGGCTGGCTGTGGCCAGAAAGGCCCGCTGGTGCAAGCTCCCCCGGCCGGCCAGGAAACCCAAGGCAATCCCTGACATGAACGCTTTCGAATACCGCAACCACCAGCTGTTTGCCGAAGATGTCTCGCTGGCTGAACTGGCCGCGCGCCACGGCACACCCTGCTTCGTCTATTCCCGCGCTGCCCTGGAACAGCAGTTCCGCTCCTATCAAAAGGCGCTGGAAGGCCGTGAGCACCTCATCTGCTATGCCGTGAAGGCCAACTCCAACCTCGGCGTGCTCAGCGTGCTGGCGCGGCTCGGTGCCGGCTTCGACATTGTCTCGGGCGGCGAACTGGCGCGCGTACTGGCGGCCGGCGGCTCCCCCGACAGGATCATCTTTTCCGGCGTGGGAAAAACCGTGGAGGAGATGCAGGCCGCGCTTGAAACCGGCATCCACTGTTTCAACGTGGAATCGCTGCCGGAACTCGAACGCCTCTCCGCCGTAGCCGACAACATGGACATGACGGCACGCATCTCGCTGCGCGTGAATCCCGATGTGGACGCTGGCACGCATCCCTACATTTCGACGGGCCTGAAAGAAAACAAGTTCGGTCTGGACATCGGCCAGGCCGTGGAGTTCTACAAGATCGCGCGCACACTGCCCGCCATCGACATCATCGGCGTGGATTGCCACATCGGCTCACAGCTCACCAGCATCACGCCCTACCAGGACGCACTGGACCGCATGCTGAACCTGATCGACGCACTGGAAGTGGAAGGCATCACGATCCGTCACCTCGACCTCGGCGGCGGCCTGGGCGTGCAGTACCAGAACGAAGCTCCACCCACGCCGGAGGAATACATCCGCGCCATCCTGCCGCGTCTTGCCGGCCGCCCGCAGACCCTGGTGTTCGAGCCCGGCCGCTCCATCGTCGCCAACGCCGGGGTACTGGTCACGCGCGTGGAATACCTGAAGGAAACGCCGTACAAGAACTTCGCGATCGTGAACGCTGCGATGAACGACATCATCCGTCCGGCCCTGTACCAGAGCGTGATGGGCATCATTCCCGTGCAGCAGGGCGACCAGGGCAGGAAGAGCCTGAGCTGGGACATCGTGGGCCCGGTGTGCGAAAGCGGCGACTTCCTCGGCCGTAACCGTGAATTGTCGCTGGCCCAGGGCGACCTGCTGGCCATCTGCTCCGCAGGTGCCTACTGCTTCTCGATGAGCTCCAACTACAACACGCGCAATCGCGCGCCCGAAATTCTCGTGGACGGCAACCGCCACACGGTAGTGCGCCGCCGCGAAACCTATGACGACCAGATGGCGCTCGAAAGCGTGCCGGATGTGGAGTAAGCCATGGCACTGCGCTTCACCAAGATGCACGGCCTCGGCAACGACTTCATGGTGTTGAACCTGGTCGATCAGCAGGTGCAGCTGTCGGAAGCGCTGGTACGTGAATGGTCGCAGCGCCAGACCGGTGTTGGCTTTGACCAGTTGCTGATCATCGAGCGCAGCACGCAAACCGGCTGTGATTTTGCCTACCGCATCTACAACGCCGACGGCGGTGAAGTGGAGCACTGCGGCAATGGCGCGCGCTGTGTCACGCGCTTCGTGGTGGACAAGGGGCTCAGCAACAAGCACGAGCTGGTGTTTGCTATGGCGCGCGGCAGCATCCGCTGCAAGCTTGAAGCCGATGGCCAGGTCACCGTGGACATGGGTCTGCCAATCCTCGATCCTGCACGCATTCCCTTCACGGCATCCGGCAGGTCCGTGCTGTATCCGCTCGATGTGGACGGCACCCTGTACGAGATCAACGCCGTGTCGATGGGCAACCCGCACGCCGTGCTGCTGGTCGACGACGTGGACCACGCACCGGTTGCCGATCTGGGACCGCTGGTAGAGAATCACCCGGCATTTCCTGCACGCGTAAACGCCGGCTTCATGCAGGTGCTGGACCGCAGCACCATCCGCCTGCGTGTATTTGAGCGCGGCGCTGGTGAAACGCTGGCCTGCGGCACCGGCGCCTGTGCTGCAGTGGTCGGCGGTCACCTGCGTGGCCTGCTCGATGACGCCGTGGACGTGCACACGCATGGCGGCATGCTGCGCATCCGCTGGGCCGGTGAAGGTCACAGCGTGTGGATGACCGGCCCGGCCGTGACCGTATTCGAAGGACAACTGGCAGACGACAGAACATGACATCGCATACCGGCACGCAGGAACTCGACAACGCTTCAGGCAGTCTCAACGCTTCCGACACTCTCGACAATCCAGGCACCGCAGCGCTGGATGCCGATGCCGTAGCTGCCTGGCTCAAGCAGCATCCCGACTTTTTCGTGGAGCACGGCGAGCTGCTGCTGGACCTGCGCATCCCGCACGAAAGCGGCAAGGCCATCTCGCTGCTGGAGCGGCAGGTAACGGTGTACCGCAAGCGCCAGGAAAGCATGGAGTCACAGTTCCACGAGATCATCGACAACGCGCGCGCCAACGACGAACTGTTCGAGATCACGCGCATGGTGCTGCTGGATCTCCTGCGCTGCACCAATCTGCTGTCGCTGAAGGCCTGCATTGAAGACAAGTTGAAAGACGACTTCAACGCCAGCGCCTCGCAGCTGGTATTCATCTCGGAGAAGAACCTGCCGCAGGACAGCATCCTCAAGTGCCTGCCTTCCACTGCCGTGCGCACCGCGCTGGGCGAGCTGTACCAGAAGCAGCGCACCTGGTGTGGCCCACTGAACGCAGTGCAGCAGGAATTGCTGTTCGCAGGCAGTGACAAGCCCATCGTATCGGCCGCCATCGTGCCGCTGCACCTGCCGGAGCTGTCGCCCATCCGCGAGCGTTACGGCCAGCCGCTGCTGCTGGTGGGCAGCACGGAAGTGCAGCATTTCAACAGCTCGCTGGACACCTTGTTCCTCGACTTCATCGGCGAAGTGCTGGCGGTGCATCTGCACAACCTGGCCCTGCGCGACTAGCTGCATGGCCGACCCCAGACTCATTGCGTTCTACCTGCCGCAGTTCCATCCGATACCGGAAAATGATCGCTGGTGGGGCAAGGGCTTCACGGAATGGACCAACGTCACCAAGGCCCAGCCGCTGTTCGCCGGACATTACCAGCCGCACCTGCCCACCGACTTCGGCTTCTACGACCTGCGCGTGCGCGACACCCGCCACGACCAGATCCGCACGGCGAAGGAGTACGGCATCGATGGCTTCTGCTACCACTATTACTGGTTTTCGGGGACGCGCATCCTGCACCAGCCGGTCGACGACATGCTGGCCGATCCCGCCAGTGACATGCCGTTCTGCCTGTGCTGGGCCAACGAAAACTGGACGAGGCGCTGGGATGCCGCCGACCATCAAGTGCTGATCGAACAACGCTACCTGCCGGACGACGACCTCAATTTCATCAAGTCGCTGGAGCCCTTCCTGCGCGATCCACGCTATATCCGCGTGGACGGCAAGCCGCTGCTGCTGGTGTACCGCGCACAGCACCTGCCTGATGCCGCGCGGTCTGCCCGCATCTGGCGCGAGTATTGCCGCGACAGCGGTATCGGCGAGATCCACCTGTGTGCAGCCCTGACACATGGCAACGAGGATTACCTGGGGTTTGCATTCGACAGTGGTGTGGAGTTTCCGCCGCACAACATCAAGCAGTTCAACATCAACACGAAGATCCGTTTCCATGATGTGTACAAGGGCACGGCCCTGCAGTTTGAAGATGTGGCCAGATCCTTTCTTGGACGCAATTACAACGGCAACCGGGTCTTCAAGACAGTATTCCCCTCGTGGGACAACACGGCCCGCACCGGCCCGCGCGCGGTACTGACGATCAATGGCACGCCGGACAATTATGAGTATTGGCTGGCCTCTACCATCGATCTCGCGAAGTCACGCGACGACAGCGATCCCGTGGTCTTCATCAATGCCTGGAATGAATGGGCCGAAGGTTGCCATCTGGAGCCCGACCGGCGCTATGGGCGCGCGTTCCTGGAAGCGACGCGCAACGCGAAGCAGGGCTTGCGCCGCTATGCCGGTTTCCCGCACACCGATCTGCCGCGTGCAGAAGACACGCTGCCACCGCGCCGGTTCTGGCCAGAGTTGAGTTTCATGCTGCAGTATCACCTGCTGTTGCACTTCGGCAACCTGAAGCTGGCCATCAACCGCAGCCCGCTGTTGCGCAGCCTGCTGTTGCCGCTGGTGCGCAGTGCCCGGAAACTGGCGGCGCGCTTGAAGGGAACTCAGTAACGGGGGATAACGCAGGTTGCCGCGAACGGCGAATCAGGACGCTTCCGGAAGATCCGCTGCAATACCGGGCGCGATGCCCTGCAGGTCCAGGCGCAGCCAGTGCCACACGATGGACAGCGTGCCGAAACCAAGCCCCAGCACCACCCCCGCATCAATGATGCCGCGCCAGGGCTGCGGCAGCAGCCGTACCGCCAACACCAGCGCAATGATGGCGCTGGTCAGCAGCAGGGAGATGAGTTGGCGCTTGCGCGTGGCATGCAGGTAACCCATGCAGACCAGCGGCGCCAGCGCGACCAGCAAGGGGGTGGCCGCACGCCGCAGGCCAGCAGCACGCGCCACCACGCGCGGCGCAAAATTCAGGTGGAAACCCTTCCAGCCTTCCGAATACAGCATGAACAGCACAAAGCCCACCAGCAGCAGCCATTGCAGGCCGCTGAGCGGGATGTCGCGGAGTTCGAGCACTCGCGGGGTGAGGCGGACGATGGCCGACGCCAACAGCAGGATCACCCCGGCGATGCCCCAGTAATAAGCCAGAGTGCGCACAGCCGGTCCTCGCAAAAGAGGCCGCATTTTACACGGCTTTGCCGCCGCTGGCGGGACGCGGTCCGATTAATTTTGGGACGCGCAGCGCTGGCCACGACAGCGCGCATACAGCGCGCGTTGCACCGAGGCGAGGGACAGGCTGCACTGTATGCGCCGGCCGAGCGGCGGCACGTCTTCACAGCACAGTGCTTCCACTGCCACACCCAGGCTGCGCTGCAGCCGCTGCAGCTGCTTGCCGCCAGGCAGTCCACGTGAACCTGTTTCCAGCACGGAAACGGCACAGGCGGCGTCATCCTGCGGCCGCAGCGTGACAGCAATGGTGGAGGCCAGCGGCAGATGCTGGCTGCGTCGCAGCTCAGCACTGCTCTCATGCTGCAACAGCAGCCAGCGCAGGATTTCCTGCACGGCGCGCAGCAGCTCCGCTTCCAGATCAACCTGAATGGCTGCAGGCGCATCGAGCTGGATACGTACAGGGCGGCCCAGCAGCCGGCCGGCCTGCTGCCCGAACAAGGCCAGAGAGCAGGCCAGCCGCAACTCCGGTGCAGCGTCCTGAGGCGCGCGCAGCAGTGCTATGCAGCGCTCTTCGCCCTGCTGCAGACAGTCGCGCAAGGCCACGAGCGTGTCTGCGTCAGGTCTCGGCTCCAGCCACAGGGCCGCGCGATCCAGCAGCGCCACCAGTTCACGATGTGCGCGCAACAACAAGCCTCCGGGCCAGGCACCTTGTGGCAGGCTGACATGCAGCTGCGCATGCACACCCAGTAACAGACTGCAGAACTGCTCCAGCGCCGACAGCCGCAGAGCCGCCGCGCCCTGGTCCAGCAGTTGCAGTTCCCGCTGCAGCACTCCAACGCCACGTTGCCAGCTGCTACGATCGGCAAACCAGGCGGCATCCACCTGCACGAGGGCGGAGAACGAGGACGCGAGGATCTCGGGTGAACCTGCGTCCTTCCTGCCTGGCCCTGACTGCACTACGCCATTTGTCTTGCCCGGCCAGCAGGCAATCGCCTCGCCCAGCAGCAAGGGCAAGTCCAGCGCATCGTCGGGCAGTGCTGCCGTTACTACTTGCTGCGCTACTTGCAGCACTATCTGCTCCATCCAGGCCGCCAGCAGCATTTGCACCGGCGCTTGCAGGACCGCGCGCTGCTGCCAATGCCTTACCAGCAAGTGGTAGGACAGCAGCCCCACCTCGGCCAGGCTGCGCCGCCCCAGTGCGTGCAGTATCCAGGCCAGCCGGTAGCAGGCAAACATCAGGGTCTCCGTTACCTCCGCTCCCGTGACCAGAGCCGGTTGCAACAGCGCCATCAGGTGCTCGCACTCATGCTGCTCAGCATCGACAGACAGCACCCACACCGGCTCTGCTGCAGGTTTTGCCTGCAACTGCAGCAAGCGAAATACATCCTCACGTCCACGCATCAGGGCCAACAGCTGCTTTTGAATGACAGCTTTCTGCAGCACGGACGGTGGCTCGGGCGCGGCATGCCACAGCAGCAGTTGCGCTTCCAGCATTGCCAGTTGCCGCGCCAACGCGGCATTGCCCAAGAAGCCACCAAGCAAGGTCAGTTCCCGACACTGCCGGGCCAGCCCGCTTGCCACGCTGCTCGCCAGAGTCCAGTCGCTGTGACGGCAGGACTGCGCGACCTTCAACAAGCCCTGTTGCAGCGGCTGCATCACCGGCATCTCAGCGTCTGCGTCACGCTG
>JBIIWP010000182.1:0-2864 GCA_044338855.1 Pseudohongiellaceae bacterium
TGCTACGGCGCTGTACAGTCCGCACATTCGGAAATGGCTGTATTCGCGATCACGCAGACGTGACTGCAGTCGCTCCTGGATCGGCGCGGGTACGGCCCACAGGGGTTCCCTGGAAATTTCGCTGCCGTGGTCGGACACGCAGGCTTGCTCGCTGGAGGTCAGGACTGCATGGTAAAGAATATCGTCTGCATTTCCCACGCAGGAAACTCAATAGTTTTTTGCTGCTAATAGCAGTTTGCCCACTATCAGCAGGACGTCCGATGGGGCGCTGCCTGCCGCAGAGACAGGTTCAGCGCCGTATGACCTGGAAGCGCTGCAACTCCTGCCGTGGCGGCTCCCAGGCCGGATCCAGCTCAGCAGCCTTGCTGTAGTCGGCGTAAGCCTCACGCAGCATGCCGGATTCTTCGTGTGCCATGCCGCGGTTGTAATGCGCCAGTGCCTGTTCGACGGTATCAAGTTCAATACCCCGCGTGAATGCCGGAATCGCCTCATCCCAGCGCAGCATGGCGTTCAGCGTATACCCCTGGTTTACATGGGCCTGGGCCATGGAAGGCTGCTCACGAATGGCGCGTTCGAAATCCAGCAGTGCTGACTCCAGATCTCCCAGCAGAAAGTACAGCACTCCACGATTGTTATAGCTTTCGGCGACGTTCTCGCTGGTACCGTCGTAGCCATTGACGGCCCGGCTGCAAATCTCGAGCGGTGCCAGGCCCAGGCGCGAGCCAGTGATTTCATAGCGCTGTGCCGGATTCGGCTCGTCAGCGGCGTGTGCGGCGGCAGCACATAATTCGGAATAACCACCGTCAAGGAACATGGTTTCAGCGCCAGCCGACAAGGGCAACAACAGCAGGCCCGGGACGAACGCGGCGCACAACTTAACTCGGAACATGGAAGCACTCCTCCTCACGACAATACCTCTGGAGCAGACCGGGATGGCGGCAATATCTTGTCACAAAAGTACAACAATCCGGAGCGGAAGCGCGCCCCGTGGCGCCAACTGCAGGTGACAAGCCACCGCTGGATAGCTTACCTTCGTGGGATGCCTATACGTCAAATCCTGCTCTGCTGTTTCTTGCTGCTCCCTGCCTTGGCGTTCCCCGCAGCGGAACCGGAATCACTCCGAAAGGTAGCCGGCACCTTCCATGGCGAAGTCTTCAACGGTACCGACCTCGACCCCGTCGTCACCCGCTTCAGTGTGGACGCCAATGGCCGCATCAGCGGCAGCTATACCGTGGACGAGGAAAACGGCGCTTACAGCGGCATGCTTTCCAGTATCGTATTCGAAGACGCCAACACCATCAGCATGGCCTGGACGGACAAGTTTGGCGAAGGCTACGCGCTGCTGCAATTCAGCAGCGACTACTCCTCCTTCACCGGCGAATGGACCGACGTGGACGGTGCCGGTGGTCTGCCCTGGAGCGGCGAGCGGCGCTGAGCATGGCCCACCACTGCGACGCACTCATCATCGGCGGTGGCCATAACGGACTCGTCTGCGCCGCCTACCTGGCGCGCGCCGGACTAAAGGTCACCGTACTGGAGCGTCGCCACATCGTCGGCGGTGCTGCTGTAACCGAAGAATTCCATCCCGGTTTCCGCAATTCCGTGGCCTCCTACACCGTGTCCCTGCTGCAAGCCAAGGTGATCCGCGAACTTGACCTGGCCCGGTACGGCCTGCATATCGTCGAACGCGAACTCAACAACTTCCTGCCCACGGCCGACGGCCGCTACCTTGCCGTTGGTGCCGGAAACACCAGGGCCGAAGTGGCCAAGTTCTCGACGCGTGATGCACAGCGCCTGGCTGACTACAACACGGAACTGGATGCCCTCGCTGGCCTGCTGCGCGAACTCGTGCTGGAAACACCGGTGAATCTCTGGAGCGGCCAGTGGCGACGACTCGTGCCGGAGCTGGTGAAGGGTGCTGCGCTGGGGGGACGCCTGCTGGGGCGCGGCCCGCGTGCCTGCACACGCCTGCTGGAACTGTTCACGCGCTCGGCCGGAGACTGGCTCGACCACTGGTTCGAAAGCGATCCGATCAAGGCCGTGCTCGGCTTCGACGGCATCGTCGGCAACTACGCCAGTCCCTATGCCGCCGGCTCGGCTTATGTGCTGTTGCATCATGTATTCGGCGAAACCAACGGCAAGTCCGGCGTGTGGGGCCACGCCATCGGTGGTATGGGCGCCATCACGCAGGCGATGGCAAAGTCGGCGCAGGCGGCCGGCGCCGATATCCGTGTGAACCATGGCGTGCGCGAAGTGCTGGTGGAACAGGGGCGTGTCTGTGGCGTGGTGACGGCAGCAGGCGACATCTTCCGTGCACCACTGGTAGTCAGCAACCTGAATCCCAAACTGCTGTTCCTGCAACTGATGGACCCGGCACTGCTGCCAGCGGCATTCCGCCAGCGCATGCAGGACTGGCGCTGCGGCTCCGGTACCTTTCGCATGAACGTCGCGCTCAGCGAACTGCCGGACTTCAGCTGCCTGCCCGGCAAAGCGCGCGCGCCACACCATACCGCCGGCATCATCCTCGCGCCCAGCCTTGCCTACATGGACCAGGCCTGGCGCGATGCCACGACCCTCGGCTGGTCCCGGCGTCCGGTGGTGGAACTGCTGGTGCCCTCCACGCTGGACGCCAGCCTGGCGCCGCCCGGCCAGCACGTAGCCAGCCTGTTCTGCCAGCACGTGGCCCCCGAACTGCCGGATGGCAGCTGCTGGGACCTGCACCGCGATACCGTAGCCAAGCTGATGATCGACACCGTCACCGAGTATGCCCCGAATTTCCGCCAAAGCGTGCTGGGCGTGCAAAGCCTCAGTCCGCTGGATCTCGAACGCAGCTTCGGACTGCTCGGCGGCGACATCTTCCACGG
>JBIIWP010000160.1:0-4817 GCA_044338855.1 Pseudohongiellaceae bacterium
ACAGCCACCAGGACGCCACCCATCAGCGTACCGAGGATCATCAGCACTACAGCCATCTCCATCAGGCTGAAACCGGATTGGCGTTTGCAAAGGTTGATGGAGTGCAACGGCATCATGATGGGCGCTCAGCAGTTTGCGCCAGATCGGGTTAGGGTATTGGCGTCCTTGTTAACGAACCAGGTGATCCCACTACATCCCGCGAACCTGAGATCGCCCTGATCGTTGTCTGCATACCTGACCCACGTCACATTGTTTGGTGTGTCAGCCCAGCGCTCGCCATTACCCAATGTGCTGCGCCGCAGCCACGTGAGGTTGCTGTTGAACTGACTTTCGAAAGTCGTGTTGACGCTGCTGCTGGGTGGATACGAAGAGTAGATTGAATGGTAGTTTTCCAGTCCTTCCATGATCTGTCTGGCGACTGTAGTCCCCACCGTTACCATGTATTCATTGTGGGTGATGCCTATGATGTGATCGTTGAAGGCCTCGGGGTTGACATCGTAGCTGCTGAAAAAGTCGAAGTTGCTGGCACCATTCTGGCCGTCCAGATAATTGGCATAATTGTCCGGGCCACCTTCACGATCCTGGGTTGGAAGTGCCGCGCCGGGCGCAATCAGGAATGCCACATAATCGCCACCGCCATCAAGGTGCATGCGGAAGGGGGCGGCATAGGTTTCGGTTCTGTGGGTCCGACGATTGCTGCGACGTTGAGAATCGTCGTTGGTCGAGTGATAGACATAACGTGGGGCCACGATCAGCCAGAACTGCTCATCGATACCACTGTATTTGTCACTGAAACGGTATCGGGACGTGGCCAGATCGACATACTCGGGGAGTCGGCCTACGAGTGGCACATCGGCGTTGCAGGTCGCGGCAGGCGTGGGGTTGCCATCACTCGAGTTCATGTCTGGGCAAGGGAAAAAGCCTGGCCCTCTGGTATTCTGGTTGAGACTGGCAGAGTTGGCGGCATAGGCAAGCAGACTTTCTTTTGCCAGAGTCAGTTCACGCGCCAGTTCCAGCTGCGCCTGCGTGGCAGAGGATTGCCGATTGTTCATTGTGTTTATCATCAGGGACGACCCGGAGACGAACAGCACCAGCAACAGCGCCAACAACGCATATCCTTTTTCATCGTTCCTAGTCATCGTCTTCCTGGCCGAACTGGGCCTGTTCCAGCACTTGCAAGCGTTGCTGCAACTCTTCGATGCCGGCGGCCTCGCCAGTTTCACTGGCTGTTTCTGCTGAGAGGGAAGATTCTTCGCTCGTGATTACTGCCATGTCCTGGGGTTCGCCAGTTGCAGGTGCTGTTTCAGTCGCCAAGGCAACGGAAACACCAGCATCTTCGATGGCAGGCGTGCTCTCCGCACTGGAATCTGCGTCTTCCAGAGTTGGCCGCTGGTAATTCTCCATTACGGAACCTGCCGTCAGCTCCAGCGTTTGTCCCGGCCGCAGCACGTAGCTGCCGGTCGCGGTAGTGAAGCGCAGCGCTGGCGCCCCGTTATCGCGGATCAGACGTGCCTCGCTCGGCAATTCGGCTTCGCTCAGGGTTGTGCCATTCAGCCAGATGCGCTGGGTGCCATCGCGCAGGGTCACGATACCGCCGAGCGTGTAGAGCACGGGTACTTGGGCAGCTTCCGCGACCGCCCCGGGGATGTCCGGAATCTCTGCCTCGCTGATGTCGAAACCACGTTCCCTACTGCGAGCCAGGAAGTCCTGGCGCAAGTAGTCCAGGTACTCGCGCTGCGCGGGTGAGGTAAACAACGTTCCCGTCAGCTGGGCTGCCACGGGGCTGCCAGCAAGCATGCAGCACGCAAGTGTCAGGATATTTGAGAGGACTCGGACTGTCACAGGGTGGCTCCATCTTCATTCAGCACCTGGAAGCTGTACCAGAGGAACGAACAGCTTGCTTGCAGGTGCTGGCCCAGACGCAACAGGGCCTGGCGGTCGCGTGTGGTACTGGTGAGCGTGCAGCGAGTGGGGAAGACCAGCGAGGGCGCAGCCACCAGGGCGGCGAGATAGTTGGCGAGGTCATTCTCATGCAGCAGCGGCACTGCCGTGTCGATCTTGCTGATCAGCAGGTTCACCGGGCCTCCAGGGCGTGCGATCTCGGGCGCATAGGGAAGGGTGTAGCTGCTCTCCTGCTGGATATCGAGCTTGACCGGGAACAGTGAAAAGCGTGAGCGGATTTGCGCAAAGGTTTCCTGCATCTCCAGACGGTCGGTGCCGGATGCGGCGCCATCGGCAAGCGCGAGATAGGGGTCGATGAAGGCGGTAATCGCTACTTCCTCCTGTTCGATTTGTTCCAGCGAGGCTTGCGCACTGTTCAAGCCACCACGTGCGACATTGAGTGCGCGCGTAGCTGTGGCATCCAGCGTACTGACTCCGAAGAAAACCACGCCGACCAGCACCAGGCAGGCGACCAGCAAAGCAAAATGCCAGACGAGCCCGAGGTAGTCTTCCTTCTTCAACTCACTAATGGTCATCAGAGCTGTGCTCCCGCCAACTGTTCCGGCTCCGCTTCTTCGCGCCCCGGCAACTCAATATCCAGATCCAGCGTGAAAGGTGATCTGACTTCGTTGTCATTGATGGTGGCGCTGACGTTGACATCAGTGCGGATGTCGATGGGCATTTGTGATGCGGTCACTGTAATGCTGTCTCCGCTTTCGAGAGCAGTGATGAAGCGCAAGACCTGATCCTGTGCCTCGCGGAAACTCTGTGGAGAGTAGGCTTCGCCATTGATCGTGACATGCAGCTGCGTCCTTTCCTGCAGGATGGCACCGGTCAGCGCGTTGTCGCCCGTGAGACCGACAAGAGCGGGTTGGGGCTCGGGAATGTTGCCTAAGGCATCCGGCGTGGCGTCGAATTTCTCCTCCGTCATCTGCCAGTCGATGCTGACCAGTTCCAGTCCTGGTGAGCTTGCCAGTGCCGTGGCGACATGATTCAAGGTGTCGACAGGAGACTGTATCTGACGGTTGATGATCTCAAAGGTGTCCACTATCAACTCCATCTCGCGGGGAGGGACCGGTGTTTCAGGAAAGCGCTCGACGTGCGACTGGTACTCCCTGAGCAGCGGGTCGGTGCGCGCAAGCATCGCCTCGGCCTGGCCGCGCTTGTCCAGCACGCCCAACAAGCCGGGCAGGTTGAGGCCCAGTCCCAGCACCAGCACGGCAGCTGCTGACATCAACAGCAGCTTGCCGAAGCTGCGCAAGTCATCGAAGCGCGTGAGTGATGGGGGCGCATAGAGATTCTCGATCTTCTTGCGCTGCAGGATGCTGGCGATGATGTAATGCGATGGCAGCAGCGATGCGTCCTGCACATCCATCTGCAGGTCTTTGCACCTGTCGTGGATGTCCACAGTGTCAAAGCGGTTCAGCTCCGATGAAAAGTTCTCCAGCAGGATGCTGCCCTGTGGATGTGACGACAGCACCTGGATGCGCAGGGGGCTTTCGTAGGTCAGGAACTGGATACGCTCCAGGTACTGACGCAGTTGCGTGCTTTCCTGCAGGATTTCCACGCCGAGACGACGTTCGGGCACTGTAGTCAGCGAGGCAAGGCGGCTGAACATCACGCGACCCTTTTTGATGAAGGTCTGGCGCAGGTTGTTGTCGATGTCCAGCTGGCTGACCAGCAGGCTTTCTTCCTCCTCGAGCTTTTCCAGTGGAAGCCAGGCATTGAGCAGGTGGGCGATTGAGGTGACGGACTGCACGGCCATCTTTTCCTGCAACAGCAACTTGGCCCAGACGTCGATGCGCTCGGGCTTGCTGATGGCGCTGAGCAGGATGCGGTCATCCTTGCGGCCATCGGCCTGGCGTGCAATCACGATGCCGATGCGGTAGCGGGTGTTGCGGAAGGCAAAATCGAGTTTGCGTTTGAGCAAGGCGTCACGATCCGAGCCGCCCACGTGGACGATGCTGTCGTGGCGGAAGTTCTCGTCGATCAGGTCACAGACAACAATGACGGGATGCTTCGGATAGTGCTTGAGTTGCTCGACGAACAGTTCCTGGTCGTCGGGGCTGGTGGAGAACAGGGACAACAGCTGCAAATGCCCCCCCTGCCACAGCAGCAGTTGCGCCGAGGTTTCGGTGATGAGCAGCACGAGTGCCTTGTTCTGTCCGCCAAAACTCATGGAGTAATCCCCGGGCCTACATTTCGATATTGCTTAGGCTGCTGTACACCGGCCCCAGTACCGAGATCATCACCCAACCTAGCAACAAGCCCACCACTGCCGTCATGGCCGGCTGGATGAGGGACTGCAGCTTGTCGATGCTGTCCTTGATGTCCCGTTCGTAAAAGTAACTGACATTCAGCAGTGCCTTGTCGAGCTTGCCGGTGGTTTCGCCGATCTTGATGATGCGCAGGATCAGCGGCGGAAACATGCCGGTGTTGGCCAGGCTTTGCGAAATGGGGTCGCCTTGTTCAATATCTTCACGTGCTTTCTTCAAGGCTCTCTTGATGACCAGGTTGTCGATGATGTTCTCGGCAATCTCGAGGCTGGAGAGAACCGGGATGCCGGCGGCGTACATCATCGCGAAGAAATTTGCGAAGCGCGACAGGATGATCTTCTGGATTACGGGACCAAGCTTGGGAAGGTGCAACTTGGCCTTGTCCATCTGGTAGCGGAAGTCGGGGTTGGTCTTCAACATGATCTTGGCAATGATGAAGAGTGTCGGTGGAACGATGACCCAGGTGTACCAGTAGTTGACCAGGAAGTCGGACGTCGCGATCAGCGCGCGCGTGTGCATTGGCAGTTCCTCGCCCATGCTGGCGATGAAATCGATGAGCTGCGGCACCAGGTAGACCATCAAAAACGCGGTAACACCCAA
>JBIIWP010000009.1:0-50986 GCA_044338855.1 Pseudohongiellaceae bacterium
GTCATCATGAGCTTCTTGGTGGAGCTGGCCAGTTCATCCTGCCACTTGATCATGTCCGTGAGTGATTCGAACACTTCTGCCAGGCGACCGCTGGCTTCGCCCGCGCGCACCAGCGCGATGAACAGGGTGTCAAAGACTTGCGGGAAGTCCTCCATGGCCTGCGACATGCTCTGGCCACTCTCGATCACTTCGATGAGGCTGCCGATGATTTCCTTGAACTCCGGGCTTTCCACCGAGTCACGCAGGTCCGTCAGTGCTTCCAGCAGCGGCACGCCGGCACGGACCAGCTGTGCCATCTGCATGCAGAACAGGATCACGTCGCTGCGTTCCACCCGGCGTCCACCGGCTACCTTGCGCTCAGCCGAGGTGCTGGCGCGGATGAGATCCAGGCGCAGGTTCAACAGGCGTTTCTCGAGATCGGCCTCGTTGTTGGCCTCAAGGCTGCCGGTGCGTACGAAACCGTCGCGGGACATTGCCTTGTAGTTGTAGATGGGCATGGCAGCGCTCAATCCCGCAGGCGTTCGGTGAGATCCACCACGCGGGCTATCTCGTCCACGCTGGTGGTCCCGTCAATGACGCGTCGGCAGGCATCGATGATCAAAGGCTTGAAACCCTGCGTCACTGCAAGGTTCACCATTTCACGCATACTGGCGCGGCGCGCAATGAGGTCGTCGAGGTCGGCATTGATCTTGAGGATCTCGATGATGGAACAGCGACCACGGTAGCCGAGGTTCTCACAGCTGGTGCAGCCCACCGGATGGTAGATGAACGGCGTGGTTTCACTTTCACGCAGGCCCAGCAGGCGCTTTTCCAGCGGCGTGGCTTCGGCCGGCTTCTTGCAATGCACGCACAGCTTGCGGATGAGGCGCTGCGAGATCACGCCAATGAGGTTGCCGGCAATAAGGTCGGGGATCACGCCGATGTCGAGCAGGCGCGGGATCGAGCCGATGGCGGAGTTGGTATGCAGCGTGGAGAACACCTGGTGACCGGTCATGGCGGCGCGGAAGGCCATCTCGGCCGTAACGTGGTCGCGGATCTCGCCGACGAGGATGATGTCAGGATCCTGGCGCATCATGGAGCGGATACCTTCGCCGAAGCCCATCTGGATGGATTCGTTCACTGACGACTGGCGAATCATCGCCATGGGGTATTCCACCGGGTCTTCCATCGTCATGATGTTGACGCCTTCGGTGTTGAGGTGGTTCAGCACCGAGTACAGCGTGGTGGTTTTGCCCGAGCCGGTGGGGCCGGTAACGAGCACGATGCCCTCGGGGCGCGCCAGCAGAAGTTGCAGCAGCGAGAAGTTTTCGTCGGACAGCCCCAGCTTGTCCATCGCCACGATGCCCTTCTTGCGGTCGAGGATACGCAGTACCACGTTCTCGCCGTGCGTGGTGGGTTGTGAGGCAACCCTGAAATCGATGCCGCGACCTGACAGCGTCATCGAGATGCGGCCGTCCTGCGGTATACGCGCTTCGGCGATGTCCATGTTGCTGATGACCTTGAGGCGTACCACCATCGCGGGCCAGTAGCTCTTGTGCAGGCTGCGGATCTGGCGCAACACACCGTCGATACGGTAGCGGATGCGGATGAAGCCTTCTTCCGGTTCGAAGTGGATGTCGGACGCAGCGCGCTGCACGGCGTCGGCCAGCAGGGCGTTGACGAGGCGCACCATCGGGTGGCTGTAGCCCTTGTCTTCGGCATATAGGCTTTCGAAGTCCAGTTCGCCGGTTTCGATCTCGTGCAGAATGCCGTCGATGGACAGGTCGAAGCCATAGCTGGTTTCGATATTGCGGGTGATCTCTTCGTCACTGGCCAGTACCGGTGTGATCTGCAGGTTGCTGCCGTTGAGCGCGCGGATCTGGTCCAGCGCCACGATGTTGAAGGTATCGGCCATCGCCAGCGTCAGGTGGTGCGACTCTGGCTCGTAGGACAGCGGCAATACCTTGTGGCGCCGTGCGATGCTCTGGTTGACGATGCGAATCGTGGCGGCGTCCAGCACGATGTGGGTGAGGTCGACGCTGCGCTGGCCGGTATTGACGCTGAGGGCGTCACGCACGATCGAGTCGGTGACGAAACCCATGTCGATGAGGATGGCGCCCAGCGGTTTACGCGTGGTCTGCTGTTCACGCAGGCCGATGCGCAACTGGTCCTCGGTGATCACACCCTGGTCAAGCAAAATCCTGCCCAGACGCTTGCGGACATTGTTGGCTTTGGTGTCTTTCTGGGCGGCAATCATGGCGACGTCTATTCCTGCATCCGCTGTTGCAGTGTGCCGAGACGGCTTTGCAACAGCGATAAATCGAAACCGGCTGGGCTGGATCGGGACAGTTCCAGAGCCTGGCTATAGTAATTCAAGGCAGCTTCGGGTTGCTGCAGTTGTTCCAGGCTCACCGCCAGGTTGAAGGCATAATCCGGGCTCACGGGGGTGGCGCTGTCGCGGTTGGCGTGCAGCAGGGCGTCGAAATAGGCGCCCTGGGCCTCGCTCCAGCGTTGCTGTCCTGCATAGAAGTTGCCCAGTGCGAAATGCAGTGGTGGCAGTTCGGGATAGCGTTGCAGCAGGTTCTTCAATTCCGTTTCGTGTGCTGGATTGCTGGTGGCCTGGCTGGCCTGCAGCAGGCCGGCTCGCGCATAGGGGTCCTGCGGATTCAGCGTGAGCAGACGCGCGTAGCTTTGGCGAGCTTCTGCCGCCTGGCCGTTGCGCAATTGGATGGAGGCAAGACCGATCAGTGCGTCACGGTCGTTCGGCAGTTCGGCCAGCACTTCCTCGTAGAGCAGGGTGGCGGTCTGCAGTTCCCCGGCCTGCAGGGCATTCCAGGCAGACTGCACGGTGCTGTTGACCACGGGGCGGCGGGTGGAACGGCTTATTTCAAGCGTACGGGGTGAGCCGATTACCGCAGCTTGTGGCTCCTCAACCGCAGTCGCCGACGGCGCAGGGGTAATCACTGGTGTCTCGATCGTTGCTTGTTGGGGCTGGGAGTCAGCAAAGGCTGCTGCGGCAAGGGTAGCTTCATCTGCCGGCGCTATCGTTGGTGCGGCGCCAGTTGCATCGGGCGGGATGCTGCCCATATCGGCCAGCGCTGCTGCGGCCAGTGTGGTATCGGCAGCACTGGCCGGCTCAGTGCCGGGGGCTGCAGCCTGCGGGGCTGACGCGAGCACTGTGGGATCGGCAACTGCGGCAACTTCTTCGACTGCGGCAACCGGGACTGCGGCTGGAGCCTGCTCATCGAGAAAGCCCCGGCTGGACAAATCATAGTTGGCAATGCCGGGATTGATGGCCATACCAGAGCCTGGCATCGACTGCAGATACCACAGCGCTGCTCCCCCGGAAATCGTGGTTGCGAAGCCGGCGCCCAGCAGGATCATCAGGCGATTCTTCTTGCGGGTGTCACCCCGCGCGCTTTGCTTGGCGGCGAACACCGATGCGGCTGCCAGTTGGTCGCGGCTTTGACGGGTGCCACGCGTCCGTTGTCCTGCCCGCAGCACCGGGATGTTTTCCTCTGGCACAGCATCAGCAGCGAGGTAATCCTGCACTTCGTCGTGGGGCGTTTCGATGACCACGGCTTCGTGGGCTTCTTCCTGTAAGGGCACCGGTGAAGGTGATGGCATCGACGAAGGGGGCGTTACCGGTGGTGGTGGCGCTGCAGCGGGATGCGGTTCACGCGGTTCCAGGGCAAAAGCCGAACGCAAGGGCGACGCGCGCCGGGGTTCGGCTGCCTCGATATCGGTGGGCTGCTGGTCAGGTGTGGATTCCTGTTCCTGGCTCTTGCGCTTGGCTTCTTCAGCTTTGCGCAGGGCCTCCATCAGCAAGCTCATGGCCTACTCCGGTTACTCAGCGGACAGACCCGGCAACTGGCCAGGCTGGACGAAGGCACTGCTTTCCAATCCGTTGGAGGGCAGGTACTGGCTGTAGTCGCTGAGGTCGCCGTTCAGCGAAGGCTGGCGGATGACGACAGGCCGGATGAAGATGATGAGCTCGGTTTTCTCTGCGACTTCGCGACGGTTGCCGAACACGTTGCGCAAACCCGGCAGGCGCGACAGGCCGGGGAGAGGCCTTCTGAATCATTGCGCAGGCTGTCTTCCATCAGGCCGCCGAGTACGGCGATTTGACCGTCGTACAGTTTCAGCATCGACTCGAACTCACGCACCTGCACCTTGGGGATGGCGTTGCTGACGTTGGCTTCGGCGAGGATCGGGTTGGGGTCATCGGCAAAGCCGACGATACGGGAGATGGTGGGGCGTACATTCAGCGTGATCTGGTCGTTGTCGCTGATTTGCGGGGTCACGGTCATGACAAAGCCTACCGGTACGGTGTTGACCGTGGTGGTATAGGTAGGGCTGGTGGCGGGGCCGTTGGCGCTGACGACAGCAGGTTCCACATCCACGGTGAAATAGACCTCGTTGTCCACCACGCGCAACATGGCAGTCTGGTTGTTCATCGCCATGATCTTGGGGCTGGACAGTACGCGCAGCTCACCGAACTGGGAGAGCAGGGCAACAGTGGCTTCCACTGCATCGGGGGTGTTGCTGCGATCGATACTGAGGATATTGGTGGGTGGCGTGCCCAGTGAGGGTGAAGTGACGCTCTGGATGAAATTGATCTCGCCATTGTTGCGATTCAACAACTGCCAATCGACACCACCCTGGTAATCGTCACTGAGGCTGACTTCCACCACGGTGGCTTCAATCAGCACCTGCTGCAATGAGCGCGATTGCACCATGTTGATATAGGCACCAATCTGCAGGTGCTGGCGCATCGTTGCCCGTACCGAGACCAGACCGGTTTCCGGGTTGCTGACGATGGACCCTGCCGCCCCGTCTTCCGCGGTTTCGCCCAGCAGGTTGGCGAGGTTGGTGCGCAGGGTTGGCCAGAAATTGTTACTGAAGGTCTGCGAAATGCTGGAGGTGGAATTGTTGCGACCGCCGCCCTGCGCGCCGCCCACTTGGCTCACGATGGCCGTGGAAATGGTGGCCTCGGTTTCGGCACTGCGTCCCACGTTTACGTAGTCGACCTTGTAGGTGCGCCATTCGGCAGTGTTGGGAGCCACTATCAGGTTGCCGGATTCATCGTAGTGCCAGCGAATGTCGGATTGGCGGGCAATGCGTTCAAGGATCTGTGGCAGGGTCTGCTCGATGGCATTGATGGTGACAAGGCCGCTGAGGGCAGGGTGTACATCAATGTTGATGCCGGCATCGCGCGCGAGGGTGAACAGCAGGTCGGGCAGGGGGATATCCTGGGCCACCACGGTGTACAGTTCGGTTTCCGCCTGAGCCTGCGGAGCCGGCACAAGCGGCGCGGGTGTGACGATGCCGGGAATCTCGCCGACCGAAGCGGGGGTGATGTCGGATGGGGCGAGATGGCGTCCTTGTACGCTGGTATCTTCGGGTAGGATAGTTCCACAAGCGGCCAGTGTCAGGGCCGTGCCGAGAACAAAACCCAAGCGGTGCACCTGAGGCGGTATCCTGCTGTGGTTGTAGACTTGATGTGACAAAAGAAGTCCCCTGCTTGCGATGCTGCCAACATGTTACTATTTGTTATTCTACATTCAAAAAACTCTATTTTGTACAACGGCTTGCAACATTTTTTTCATGTAACCCATGCGCATATCCGGATCTGCTCTGTGGTCGGTCGTGGGTCATACGGTTTCCGACCGTTCCAGATAGTGCAACAGGCTGGAACTGGTCTCGCGCAGGCGCTGCGACAACAGGGTCACCAGTTTTATGAGAATCTTGGCCCCAAGGGCGGGTTCTTCCATGATTATGCGGACCATGCTGTCGCGCGAAAATACGGAAATCACCGTGGCATCGATGGCGATACAGGTGGCGAAGCGGGGCTCGCCGTCGATCATCGACATCTCGCCCAGGGTGGCGCCAGGCCCCACATAGGTCATGGAGCGACGGTCGCCGTTGGCATCGGTTTTGACGATATTGATGAGACCTTCGAGGACGAACAGCATGTAGTCGTCGGTGTCACCCTCCTTGATGATCACCTGCCCTGGTTCGGCGCGGTAGACGTGCATGAACTGGGACAGTGAGATGATGTTCTCGCGGGTAAAGTCCTCGAAAAACTTCGAATGCCCCAATGACCGGAACAACACGTCCACCATCGCGCTGGCGGAGCCCAGGCTCTGCAGTTGCGCGAGCGCAGAATGAGGTTCTGCCGGGTGCGTGCTCATGTCGGTCCGTTTGCTTTTATTATGGTCGGGAGCCTCGGCAGCGGGCAGCCAGAGCGAGCGTATTTTGCGGGCTAGCCTAGCAGATTTTTTCAATAATGACAGGGCATTGCGTGCGTTGCTTCAAGCTTGACGCATTTGTCGGGCCGGTGATAGTGTCGCTGGAGATGCACTAGGCACACAGATGCCGGTGCACCCCTCTCTCCCGCAAGGCCTGGCCTTGAGTGATGCCCGCCCATGTATCTTGACTACTTCTCTCTCAAGAGACACCCCTTCCGCATCACCCCCGACCCTTCGCTGTTTTTTGCGGGAGGTACCCGCGGCAGGGGCGTCGTCCTGGATGCACTGGTTTATGGCATCACCAGCGGCGAAGGCATCCTCAAGGTGGTGGGCGAGGTCGGCAGTGGCAAGACCATGCTGTGCCGGATGCTCGAAGAGCGCCTGCCTGACAGCATAGAGATCGTCTATCTCGCCAACCCCAGCCTCAGTGCCCGCGACATCGTCTATGCCATTGCGATCGAGTTGAAGCTCGATGTGGATGCCGCCACCGATCGCCTGCTCGTGATGCACAAGTTGCAGGAATACCTGCTGCGCAAGCACGCCGAGGGAGGCAGCGTAGTGGTATTCATCGAAGAGGCACAGAGCATGCCGCTCGAAACGCTGGAGGAAGTACGCCTGCTCAGCAACCTCGAGACGCATCGCCACAAGCTCATGCAGATTGTGCTGTTCGGCCAGCCCGAGCTGGACCGCAAGCTGGAGCAGAGGGATATCCGGCAACTGCGCGAGCGTATCACCCACAGTTTCAACCTGGCGCCCTTGACCACCGGTGAAATCCGCGAATACCTGCACTTTCGCCTGCGGGTAGCCGGCTGCCCCTGGCCGCAACTCTTCAGTCCCAAGGCCGAGATCATGCTGGCCAAGGCCTCGGGTGGGCTCAGCCGGCGCATCAATATGCTTGCGGACAAGGCCTTGCTGGCTGCCTATGCCGATCCCGCGACGCGCCCCGACGCGCGCAACAGTGCCGGCGAAATTCTGCCTGTGGTGTACCCGCGGCATATACGTACGGCAATTGCAGACAGCAGCTACAGCCGCTTGCAGCCCTTGCAGCTGCTGCGCTGGGCCAGTTACCTCGCTGCGGCTCTGGGTGGTGCGTTTGTAGTGGGTCTGACTTTGTGGGTGTTCAGCCCGGCGCAGCCGACGTTTCCGGATGTGTCCAGTCCCGTGGTTTTGTCGCAAGAAGCTGGCGCCGTGCAGCGCCAGCCTGAGGTAGCGCCGGTGCCGGTCGTGGAAGCGGTTGCGACCACAGCACCTGTCGAGATTGCGGCAGCGGTCGCAACAGCTGTGGGCGCGACAGTTCAGGACGTTCAGATGCCGGATCAAGTGGTGCAGGATGAAGTAGCAGAACCAGAAATGGCGCAGCAAGGGATGGCGCAACTTGATGTGGCGCGACAGGAAATAGCGCAGCAACAAGAAGTAGCACAACCAGAAGTAGCGCAAGTGGCAGAGGAGCAAGACCCAGTGGCTCCAGCCTTGGCGGCGGCACCAGCGTCAGGCAGTCCCGGTCCAGCTCCTGGCAGCGAGAGTGCAGCAGTGCCAGATGGCCTCTCTGGCCTGATCCGCAGCCGCTTCATTGCCTCGTCGCCCTGGCTGGCAACGATGTCGCAGAAGACTGGCTATTCGGTACAGCTGTATTCGGAAGCGACCGACAATGTCACCAAGCTGGAGGAATTTCTCGACTTTCTGGAACTTTACGACATGCTTGATGCGTCCTATCTCTGCCTTATCAGCGGCAACTCCCGGCGCCGGGAACAGTGGCTGGTGCTGCATGGCGAATTTGCCGGGTTGAGTGAGGCGCGCGAGTTCATTGATGACCTGCCTCCCTATATTGGGCAACATGGTCCATATGCCCGCAACATGGAGGGTATCGCGTGTGCAAATGACCGGCGCTAGCGGGTATACTCATGCTGGCCCGGCTTGCCAGGCCCAGAATAAAAACAGCGCGAACCGGTTGCCGGGCAGCACGGTATCCGCATCGTCCAAACAGTTGAACAGGGGGCATCATCCATGAAACCAAGGATCCTTTCGCATATGCTGGGCCTGCTGGCCTGCATACCGCTGTGTTGCCTGCCGCTGGCAGGGCAGGCGCAGACCGCCGAGGAGCGACGCCAGAAGCTGTCAGGCTCCATCATGCAGCACCCGGGACAACTCGGTGCGCTGGCCCCGGAAAACCTCAACAAGCCAAGGCCTGCAGCGCCCTTCGATCTGACCGGCACCTGGTTCGTCGACTTGAGCGAAGGCTTCGCCAATTTCATGTTCGGCCCGCCCTATCCGGAGTTCATTGGCCAGGCCAAACTGGATTTCGAGGAAGGCCAGAAAGCCCGTGCTGAACGCCGCCCCTACCGCGATGCCATCGGCCAGTGCTTCCCTGCCGGCATTCCGATGATCATGACGCGCGTATGGCCCATCGCCATGGTGCAGTTGCCCACCGTGGTCTACATGATCTCCAACTTCAACAACAGCTTCCGCCAGATATTCCTGGACGGCCGTGACTGGTCCAATCCAGACGAAATCATCTATACCTACAACGGTGAATCGCTGGGTCGCTGGGAAGGCGATACGCTGGTGGTGGACACCAAGTACATCGAAACCTACAACCACTACATCGACACCGGTATCCCGGTTTCCGAAGAATTCAGTGTGCAGGAGCGCATCAAGCTGATCGAGAACGGTGAAATCCTGCAGATCGAGTACATCATGACCGATCCGGTGAACTGGGTGGGTGAATGGCGCAGCACCAAGCAGTGGCTGCGCGTGGACTATACAGACATAGGCGAAGTCGAATGCCTGCCTGATCTCAACGACAACCTGCCCAGTACCCAGGCTGGCCAGGTGGGTCTCGAGCGTTGAAACCGACTTGCAAGTGGAGAACTACTGACATGAAACTTTCCATCATCCGTACCCTCTGTACCAAGGGCCTTCTGCTGGCCGGCCTGCTCAGCGTGCCGGTATTGGCCCACCATTCCACTGCGGCATTCGACAACGAGAAAGTGGTGCGCATCGAAGGCACCATCACGCAGTTCCGCTGGATCAACCCGCATGCGTCGATCAAGCTCGACGGTGACGCCAGTGAAGGTGTCGACGGTCTGTGGACAGTGGAAATGACGGCGCCGAACATCCTGCTGCGCCAGGGCTGGAAGCGCACCTCCGTCAAGGAAGGCGACAAGGTGGTGATGTTCGTGAATCCGCTGAAGAACTCCGTCACGCTGAACGATGGCAGTCAGGGCGGGTTGTACGTCGGTGTGATCCTGGCCGATGGCTCCACGCTGGGCCAGACCGATGGACAGGGCGAAGGTTCTGACCAGTAAGTCGCAGCCAAACGCATCACCCGCCTCAAGCGAACTGACAAAACGGCCTGCCAACTGCAGGCCGTTCTGCATTCAAGGCAGGAGCGCTTTCAGGGAGACAGCACGGCCCGGGCGCTGACACTGACCGAGATCGTGGTTTCACCCGGCTCGGCTACCGGCGCGGCATAATCCATTGCTGCTTCTGCCGACATCGCCATCGGCGCCATACGGTATTGGGGCGCCATGAAGTTCGCTGAGCCGTCCATGCTGACTTCCACCAGGTCTGCCTTGGACTTGCCCAGTGCCGTGGCGGCATCTTCTGCGCGCCCTTGCAGCTTGGTGAGGGCTGCCTGCAGCAATTCCCCGGCCATGCGCTCGTATGCGTCCTCCGAAAGGCTGTAGTGCAGGCCGTTCAGCGTCAGGCCATCAGCCTGCAGCGCGCCCAGCAGTTCGAGCAGGGCAGCACTGTCCTTGCTTTCCAGTTGCACACCCTGCTGCGCGCGGTACACGGGATTCTCGATATCGCTGCGCGAGGGACGGCCGGCCTGCACGATCTGCACGTGGTAATACGTGGTGCTGGATTCGACACTATCTACCTTGCTGATGCGCTCCAGCGCGGTCTGCATCACGCGGTTCACTTCATCCTGCAGTTCCCGGCGGTCGCGCCCCTGGGTGACGTATTGCAGCGACGCATTGAGGGTGTCCTGATCGGCCTGGGTTTGTTCCGTAAGGCTCAGATTCAGCGCGAGCTGCCCGGCTTGCAGCTGGCCGAGACTGAGTTGGTTCTGTGCCTGCGCCGGCAGCGACTGCAATGACAGCGGCAACAACAGGGCGGCGAGCGAGAACAGGTGGCGGGCTTGCATCGGCAGGTTCCATGCGTGAATGACAGTTGCCGCCAGTCTAGCGGTAAAGTCGCTGTCCACGGTAGCTCGCCACCAGCCCCATTCAGTCCCGATTCAGGGGGCAAAAAAACGCCGGCAGCAGCCGGCGTTTGATGGTGCAGGAAATGACCTTACTTCATGCGCAGCACGAAAATGTCGTCGTTGCGCGTGGGGTCGGTGGCCTCACGCAGGGTGGCGACTTCGGCCGCAGTAACGGCAGGGGCCTGATTGCCCCAGCTGCTGCGTACGAAGGTCAGCGCATCGGCGATCTGCTGGTCGCTGAGCAACTGGCGGAAGTAGGGCATGTCGTTGACGTCCGGGCCCTGGCCTGTGAATACGCGCAAAGAGCCGTTCAGCGTGATGTTGATGAGTGAGCTTGGGTCACTTTCGAGTACCACCGGGTTGCCGGCGAGGGCAGGCTGGTAGGGGTAGTAGCCGCCACCGCTGTTCACATGGCAGTTGGAGCAGTACTCGAAGTAGATCTGCGAACCCGGCGTGCTGAAGTCCATCGCCAGCAATTCGCCGGTGGCGGCGCTATCAGGCGAGTAAGGCGCGGCGTTGGCTTCCTTCACCGCAGGCAGGGACTTGAGATACTCGCCCATGGCCAGCAGGTCGGCATCGCTCATGTGGCCGGTGGAGTTGTTCACCACTTCCACCATCGTGCCGAAGGCCGTGCCGTGCTTGTTCTTTCCTGCGCCGAGGAATTCGGCGGTTTCTGCCACGGTCCAGCGACCGAGACCGGAGTTCACGTCGCCATTGAGGCTTGAAGCATGCCAGTGATCCAGCAGGGCACCCGACAGGAAGTCGCTGCCACTTTCATCCAGCGCTTTTTCCTGCATCAGCAGGCCGCGTGGAGTATGGCAGGCGCCGCAGTGGCCAAGACCCTGCACGAGATAGGCGCCGCGGTTCCAGGCCTCGGACTGCGCCGGGTCGGGCGTATACGGATCGAAGTCGACGGTGATCGTGTTCCACACGGCCAGTGGCCAGCGTGGGCTCTTCCAGCCGGCGATCTCGGATGGCAGGTTGGGCTGATTCACTGGCTCCACTTCATTCATGAGGAAGTCGTAGAGGGCGCGCATGTCCTGCTCGGACATCTTGGCATAGGAAGGGTAGGGCATCGCCGGATACACGCGATGACCGTCTTTGGCAACGCCGGTCCGCATCACAAGGTCGAACTCTTCAAAGGTATAGCCGCCGATGCCGGTGGCCGTGTCGGGAGTGATATTGGTTGCATAAATATTGCCGAGCATTGGCACAGCCATCTTGAGACCACCCGCGAGCGGAGCACCTTCGGGCGTTGAATGGCAGGCTACGCAGTTACCCAGGCGGGCAACATATTCCCCGTGCGACAAGCCAGCAGCTGCTGCCTGTGCTGCACTGTCGGTGGCGGGCGTGCTTTCAGTGGTGATGGTGTCGGAATTGCAACCGCTAACGGCAGCCAGTGCGAGCAAACCAAGGCCCAGCTTCTTGCTCAGCATATTGAAAGACATGTGTTCCCCCATTAGGACATTCTTATTTCCTGCATGAATTGCAGGGTCGGCGAAGGTTAGCAAATAACCTTCTGGATGCCTACGGTTCAAACGGCTTCTCGGGCAGGAAAGCTCAGTGGAGATGAGCAGGCAGGCCCGAGGTGCCCGGCAACTTCCAGTCTGCCTGCAAAGTCGCCTGCTCCAGCAGGTTGGCCATGAGGTAGAGCAGGGGGGCGTCCAGGTTCAGCGTCATGCCTTCGCCTTCCTTGGGAAGTAATTGCAGGGCAAGCCCGTCATTCCCGCGGGAGTTCACCTTGATGGCATAACCGAGCACGCCGTCCTCGCCCAGCGGGAATCCGCTCCTGCCGCTTTCGTAGGCTTTGTCGAAAGCGCCCTGGCGCAGGTGGTTGGTGGTTTGCGGGTCGGACGCGAGCTGGTGCGTACCGCCGGATTTGTCGATGTGCTTCTGCAGCACTTGCGCCAGCAAACCAGCATAGCGGCGCGTGATCCAGACGCGGTATTCCTGCCCGGTACTGGTCCCGGCTTTCAGCAGCAGGCGATCCTGTTCAGGCATGTAGGTGATATTGACCTGCTGCAGCGCATTCATGGGACTGGTCGGGGTGGGAATCGGGGCTGGCACCTTAACAAGATGCGTCGCTGGGCTGCAATCTTGCGAGGCTAGTCGGCCGCTTCGCGCCGTCTGGGAGTCAGTCGCGTCTTGTGGGTATACTTGGTCCCATTGCAGTCCGCAGGAAGTCGTTCCATGTACAAGATACTCATTACCCGCACCTGGCCCGCCTCCATCGAAGCCGAGCTCCAGCGCCGCTACGAGGTCACCTTTCGCAATCGCCCTCTCAGCGTGGATGAATGGCGAGAAGCGTTGCAGCAGTATGATGCAGTGTGCCCCTGCGTTGCCGACAAGCTCGGTGCCGACATCTTCCAGGGATTGGCCCAGCGCAAAACCCGTCTTGTCGCCAACTACGGTGTTGGCTATAACCACATCGACATCGCTGCGGCCAGACAGGCCGGACTTGCCGTAAGCAACACGCCAGGCGTGCTCACTGATGCGACTGCTGACCTTGCGATGACTTTATTGTTGATGCTGGCGCGCCGCGCCGGCGAAGGCGAGCGTCAGTTGCGCGCGGGGCAATGGCAAGGCTGGTATCCCACGCACCTGATGGGCGCGATGGTCACCGGTGCCACGCTCGGCATCGTCGGCATGGGTCGCATCGGCATGGCTATGGCGCACAAGGCGCACCATGGGTTTGGTATGAAGATCCTCTACCACAACCGCAAGCCGGTCCAGGACCCCGATGTGGCGCGCATGGATGCAGGTTATTGCGGCGACCTGCAGGACCTGTTGCGCCGCTGCGATTTTGTTTCGATCCACTGTCCTGGAGGGGCAGAAACGCGGCACATGTTCAACCGCGATAACCTGGCGCAGATGCAACCCCATGCCTTCCTCATCAACACCTCGCGCGGTGATGTGATCGACGAGGCTGCACTGGTAGAGGCTCTGGACGCGCGCCGCCTGGCAGGTGCCGGTCTCGACGTGTTCGAGCAGGAGCCGCAGGTGCCGGCGGGGCTGCTGCGGCGTGACGATGTGGTATTGCTGCCGCACCTCGGCAGTGCCACGCTGGCCACACGCACGGCCATGGGGCAAAGAGTGTTGCGCAATCTTGAAGCATTCTTTGCCGGTGATGACCTGCCTGATCGCGTTGTCTGAGTCTGTGGCCTGAACAAATAGCCTGAGCAAACAGCCTTGTCCAATGATGGGTTTGCAGCGCGCAACCCGACCACCAGTCCAGAAACACAGGCAGCGCGGTTGAACTGGCGCTTCATGCTGGTTTATCTTGGCTCCACACCCAACGAGCAGGCAGCATCATGGCCCAGTCCGATATTCCCGCGATCGATCTTGATTACGCCTTCTCCATGCGCATCGACAGCAGTGGCCGTCTTGCCTTCAACGGAGAAATGCGTACCCGTGTGTTCGAGCCGGCCAGTGGTGGCGAGATCTGGGGCCCGAAGTTGCAGGGGCGCGTGGTACCGCAAAGTGGTGGCGACTACGCGAGCAACAACCAGATGGACTCGCACCTTATGTTGCAGGCCAGCGACGGTACCTGGATCTACATGAATCTGCTTGGCTACGAGCACGCCGAAACCGAGGACGGCACGCCTTATTTCCGGGTCACGCCTTACTTCGATACCCCGGAAGGCCCGTGGGCCTGGCTCAGTAAAACCGTGTTCATCGGCACGGCCGAGCGTCATCACAATCCGGCGCATACGCTCATTCATTTCCAACAATTGCTCTGACTTGCAGGAATTGCCCATGAACAAGCAATGCGGAATGCAGCGCCGGGAGTTCATTCGCTTCGGCCTCGCCGGAAGCGCCATGCTGCCGTCTATCGTGCTGGGGAACCGGGTTTCCGAGGTTTCCCTGCACTGGTTGCAGGTGAAGGATGACTCGGCCGCTCCCTTTGCTGGTAAAGGGGACTGGCTGGCGGTGGAAGCGGGTGCGCAGGGATTCTCCGGAGACGGACTCTATCTCTATCCGGCGTGGGGTGAGCCCCGAGCCTACTTCGTGCGCGCCGTCAGCAGCGGGCAAAGTCAGCCGCAACGCCATGAATTCTGCGATCCCGCCAGCGGCAAGGTGCTGTGGTCCGACACGGCTGATCCGGCGTTTGCGGGTCGCGTCTGTGGACGCCTGCCTGCCCAGCTCGGGTCCTGGCTGGGTCACATGCCCCAGTTGACGCCATTAAGCCTGCCTCGTCTGCCGGCCTGAATCTACTGTCAGGGGCCGGATCAGCGGTTGGCTTGTCAACGCCACGGCTGCTGCTGCGTTACTGCATGAAACCACAATGGAACACGTACCATGGCAACCGGTTCCCCTGCCTTGCCGATGCAGCTCCCAGGCGATTTCCTGCTGATGCTTGGCTATGACGAAAGCGAGCATGGAGCGCCGATTGGGAGTAAGGCCCTGACCCAACAACAGACCTTGGATCGATTTCTTGCCGGCGTTCAGAAACGCGCCTTTCGCATGGCCCAGTTGGCTACCCGCAACCGGGAGGATGCCTTCGATATCGTGCAGGACACGATGTTGAAGCTCGTGGAAAACTATGCTGATCGCCCGGAATCGGAGTTGGCGCCCTTGTTCTTCCGTATCCTGCAGAGTCGTATCCATGACTGGTATCGTCGCAGCTCCGTGCGCAACCGGCTGCGCAGTTGGCTGGGCAGCGATGACGAAGACGAGGAAGATCCCATGCAGCTGGTTGCGGATCCCGCCGGCCGCAGCGCTGAACAGCTGTTGATCACGGAGGACTGCATAGCGACACTCAATGCAGCGTTGCTCGAACTCCCGCTGCGACAGCAGCAGGTATTTCTGCTCCGCGCCTGGGAAGGACTGGACGTGCGCCAGACTGCGGCTGTCATGCAATGCGCCGAAGGCAGTGTGAAAACCCATTATTCCCGCGCGCTCGCCGCCCTGAAGGGCAAACTGGGAGAGCATTGGCAATGAATGAACACGACAAGACAAGCACAGGCAACACGCAGGACGATAGCGGATTTCTGTTGCGTGTGAAGCAGGAAATGGATAGCAGCTGTGCTGCGCTCGATGGCTCTACGCAATCGCGCCTCAATGCCATGCGTCATGCAGCGTTGGCACAAGGACAACGCAAAGGGCTGTTGCTGGGCTTGCGCAAGCCGCAGTTGCTGCCGTTTGGCGGGCTGGTGACGGCCGGCGTGCTGATCATCGCCGTGCTGTTGCAGCCGCCTTGGTTGCCCGGCTCCGCCAACTTGCCAGAGCCGACCCAGATCGAAGATCTGGACTTGCTGACCGCCACCGAGGAACTCGATTTCTACGAGGAATACGAGTTTTACCAGTGGCTGGCCACCAGCGATGCGGGCTACTGAACCATGCGTAATTTCGCGGCGAGCTGTCTTTTGGGTTTCCTGTTGCTGCCGGCCTTTGCGATGGCACAGCCAGGTGTTGCCTGGGAAGCGCTAAGTGATGATGAGCGTGAAGCACTGGCTCCACTGCAGGAAGAGTGGGGCGATCTGCATCCGCGACGCCAGCAGCGCCTGCTCGATGGTGCACGCCGCTGGCAGACACTGGAGCCGGAAGAGCGCGAGGCAATTACGCAGCGCATGGAACAGTGGCGCGAACGCAGTCCCGAGCAGCGCGATCTCATTCGTGATCGTTTCGAGCGCTTCCGCGACTTGCCTCCTGAGCAACAGCGCGAACTGCATGAGCGGTTCCGTGATTTCCAGTCGCTGCCCGAAGAGCGCCGCCAGAGGTTGCGCGAGCAGTATCGCCGCAGGGGTCCGGGCGGACCGGGTGGCTTCGGACCTCCCCCGGGCATGCCGGGCGGACCGGATGGCTTCGGACCTCCCCCAGGTATGCCCGGCGGACCACCGCCAGCGCCGCGCCAGCGCTGAATCATTCCCGCCAGAAATGTTGCTATCTGCTTGTTTTTATTATGGCTTCTCAGTATTCTTGCGCCCAGCTTCAATGACTTGATTGAACGCCAGTCCGAGCGCTAGCCCCTCCGAGGAAACCTGATTGCCGTCTGCTGCTTTGCAACCGAAAGCCCTGCATAGCCCTTCCGCATGCAGCCGTCTGGCGCTCACACTGGGTCTGGCCCTTGCCTGCGTGCTGCCAGTCTCCGCTTTGGCGCAGGCAGGTTCACGTCCCGCCCTGCTGTTTGATTCCGCCGCATCCTTCTATGGTGCCATCGCGGGCTCCGTGCAGGGTGGCAGTGGAGTCAACCAGGGTGATGCAGTGGCCCCAGCCGGCGCCCTCAAGCTGCCTGCGTCTGCGCGCTTTCTGCTTTGGGTCGAATTGGCCAGCGGCCAGCTCAATGTCCTGGAGCAGGTGGCCCCCGACAGTCTTGTATTGCGCAAGCGTATCCCGGTATCCATCGGCAAGCGCGGCATCGGCAAGTTGCGGGAAGGCGACAAGAAGACTCCCGTGGGCGTGTACCGTCTCACCAGTCGTCTGGACGACAGCCAGCTCGACGATTTCTACGGGCTTGGCGCCTATCCGCTCAATTATCCGAATGCGCGCGACCAGCAGTTGGGTCGCACTGGCCATGGCATCTGGCTGCACGGCCTGCCCAAGCATGGGGGCGAGCGCCCCTTGCTCGACAGCGACGGTTGCATCGTGGTGGACAATGAGAGCCTAGTGGATCTGGCGGCCAACATCAGTACTGGCGAAACCTGGATCGTAATGAGCCCCGACGATATCCAATGGGTGGCATCCGACAACCAGCATGACCTGCGCGACAGCCTCGATGCAGCCCTCAAGGCATGGGAACTGGCCTGGGAAGCACGCGACAATAATGCCTACCTGAGCTTCTATGCCGCAGATTTTTCCGATCTGCAGCGTGACAAGGCGCAGTGGAGCGGCTACAAAACACGGGTCAACAACAGCAAGCGCAACATCCAGCTCGAGTTTTCCGACATGAGCATGATGCTGGATCCGCAGCAGAATGAACTGGTCACCGTGCGCTACTACCAGAGTTACCGCAGCGACAATTACAATTGGGCCGGCTGGAAAGAACAGGTCTGGCGCAATTCGCCAGAGGGCTGGCAGATCATTTACGAAGGCGACAGCTGAGAGCGTTTGACGAGTAGTAGCAATGACGAGGTGGAAAGACAAACTTCTGGTGTTGGGCTTGCTGCTGGTCGCGGTGATCACAGCCTGTGTAAACCTGCCGGAATCTGCACCCGAGGTTGCCGTGCAGGTGTCGTCCCAGCCCTTGGTGCCCCAGTCTGGGGTGGAGACGCAGCAGCCCTCATTGGCAGCGCCGCAGCCAGACGCTGACGCCCGGGCGGCGGCAGTCACCGTGCCGGAAAGCAGCCCCGTTGCTTCCATCGCAATGGAACCCACAACCGCGACACTGGGTGAAGCGGCTCCCGGCGCAAACCTGACGCACCAGGTCCAGCTGTTGTGCAATCAGATCGGCAACAAGCTCAGCAGCGTCAGCGTGGAAGATTGCCAGCAGCAAAGCTTCTATTTTGGTGGTGGCTTCAGTACCAACAACCGTCCGCTGGTCATCAAGGAGCTGCCGCCGGTCGCCGATGCGGACGATCATTTCCGTGTGCTGCTGCTCGGTGGCATCCACGGCGACGAGTATTCCTCCATCTCCATCATCTTCAAGTGGCTGGAATTGTTTTCGCACAATGCCCAGGAAGGCGATTTCCACTGGCGCATCGCGCCGCTGGCCAATCCTGACGGTCTGCTCGATGGCAGCAAGGCCCAGCGCCAGAACGCAAACGGGGTGGACCTTAACCGCAACTTTCCCTCGGGGGACTGGAACGACAAGGCGGCGCAGTACTGGTCGGCCAACACTGGCAGCAACCCGCGCCGTTTCCCTGGTGAAGCACCCGCCAGCGAACCGGAGGTGCAGTGGATCGTGGACCAGATCGAGGATTTCAATCCCGATGTCATCATCTCCGTGCATGCGCCCTACCATTTGCTGGACTTTGATGGCCCGGCTGAGGCGCCGCAGCGCATCGGAGAGCTCTACTTGCACCAGTTGGGCGTCTATCCGGGTTCGCTCGGCAACTACGCCGGGCTCGACAAGCAGATCCCGGTGGTGACGCTGGAGTTACCCTCGGCGGGCATCCTGCCCAATGAGGAGCAGATCCGCGTAATGTGGCGTGATCTGGTGGCTTGGCTCGATTCCACAGGACGCAAGAATCTCGCCAGTCGCTTCTGAGTCCAGACATTGCGGGCGGGTTTTCCCCGCTGTAAATGTGGATTCAATGCGAAAATCCCCACAGCCCTGCAAGCCGGCGGTTTACCTGCGGTCCCTGACCGCTATACTTCGCGCCTTTTCCAAGCCCCTCCCCCCGGACCCCTGATGAAACGACTGATACTCGCCGCCTCTCTGCTGTTGTCACTGCTGCTGTTGCCAGTGACTGCAGTGCAGGGCCAGCAGATCGAGGAGACCGAGGTGGCACCGCCGCTGGGCAGCCGCAAGCGTGTGGAGATCCTGCGCACAGATCTGGAGCCCGAAATCGACGGTGTGCTCGATGATGCCTTGTGGCGCGAGGCCACGGTCATCGACGATCTGCACCAGTACCAACCGGTGGATCAGGGCCAGCCCAGCGAAAAGTCGGTGTTCTATATCGCCTACGGTGAACGCTATCTGTATATCGCGGCACGCCTGTACGACAGTGATCCTTCCGGCATCGTGGCGCGCCAGCTGGTGCAGGGTGGTGATTTCCGCAGCGATGATTCCTTCGAGTTCATCCTCGACACCTTCAACAATGGCCGCACCGGCTACCAGTTCATCGTCAATCCCAACGGTATCCGCCGTGAAGGTGTGTACGAGAACCCCAACTCCCTTAACGAGGACTGGACCGGTATCTGGCAGGTCGAGGCCCGCATTGATGACGAGGGCTGGACTGCAGAGGTTGCGATACCCTTCAACACGCTGAATTTCGATCCCGCCACGGCCGACTGGGGTTTCACGGTGGGCCGTTACATCGCTCGCAAGCGCGAAGAAGTGGCCTGGTCGTCCTACAACCGAACGATCAACCCGACCACTACCGGTGTGATTGGCGGTATCCGCGACTTGCGCCAGGGCAGGGGCGTCGACGTCATTCCCTCGGTAACCGTTGCCGGCAGTGAGGACTACCGGCGTGGCATCTCGGATCAGCGCTTCGATCCCTCGCTGAACGTGTTTTACAAGATCACCCCGAACCTCACCGGTGCCCTGACCTTGAATACCGACTTCTCCGCCACTGAGGTAGACAACCGCCAGGTCAACCTCTCGCGCTTTTCGCTGTTCTTCCCCGAAAAACGCGACTTCTTCCTGCAGGACGTCGACATCTTCAGTTTCGGTGGCCTCAGTCAGAACGGCATCCCGTTCTATTCACGCCGCATCGGCCTTGGCCTCACCGGGCAACCGGTTGACATCGACGCCGGTGTGAAGCTGACGGGAAGGGTGGGGGACTGGAACGTGGGCGGGCTCATGGTCCAGCAGGGCGACCAGCCCGGGCTCAAGGGCCAATCCGTGTTCGTTGGTCGTGCCACCGCCAACGTGCTGGGCGAATCCAATGTCGGCGTCATCTTTACGCAAGGTGATCCCAACCGTGATCGGGACAACAGCGTGGCCGGAGTCGACTTCCGTTACCAGAACACGCGTTTTTCCGCTACGCATACGATGCGCGGCAATGTATGGGTGCAGAAGTCCGACACGGAAGGCCTGACAGGGGACGACAAGGCCTTTGGTATCCAGGGCAGCCTGGATACGCAGGGCAATGGTTTCGGCGTGTTCGGCAACTTCAACCAGTTTGGCGAGGTGTTCAATCCGGCGCTCGGGTTTGCCAACAATACCGGCATTCGCACCGTCAACGTCGGTGGCAACGCGCGCTACTTCCTGCGCGACAACAAGCTGATCCGCAACATGTTCAGCTTCATGAACTTCACCTACAACGAGGACATGGTCACCGGCAAGATGCAGACGCAGGACTTCTTCTGGCGCATGCTGAACCTCAACACCCACTACGGTGGCGCGATCGGTGGCGGCATGTATAGCGGCAAGGAGGGGCTCGATTTGCCTTTCGCGATCCGCCCCGGCATCGTCATCCCGGCGGGGGTCTACAGCTACAGCGGCATGCAGGCCGAGGTCCGTCTGTCAGACCAGCGCGCACTGGCGCCACGCGTATCGATGAGCAAGGGAGGTTTCTACAACGGTGATCGCGTGCAGTACAACCTGGGCCTGCAATGGCGGCCTGGTCAGCACCTGTTCATGGGCTTCGACTACAACTACCAGGATGTCACCCTGCCGGCCGGTGACTTCGTCGTGCGATTGATCCGCCTCAACGCCAACTATGCGTTCAATTCCAAGTGGTCGTGGATCAACCTGCTGCAGTATGACAACGGTTCACGGCAGCTGGGTCTCAACAGCCGCCTGCGCTGGAATCCGCAGGCCGGCGAGGACCTTTACGTTGTTATCAACTACAACTTCGACAGCAGCGAAGGCGCGTTCATGGGCATGAACGCGCAGAACGCCGAGCTGGTATTGAAGTACACGAAAACGCTGCGCTTCTGAACTGAAGCGCAACGCATCACCCGTTGGTGCGCGCAAATTCCTGCATGAAGTCGGCAAGCTTGCGACAACCTGCCAATGGCATCGGGTTGTAGATGGAAGCGCGCACGCCGCCCACCATGCGATGGCCCTTCAGCGCATACAGGCCGATTTCCAGCGCCTGCTTCAGGAACTTCGTGGTCAGCTCCTCATCCGGCAGCACAAAGGTGACGTTCATCAACGAGCGGACCTGCTTTTGTGCGGTGCCGCGGTAGAAGTCGAGGCGGTCGATGGTGTCGTAGATCACCGCTGCCTTGGCCTCGTTGTGGCGCGCCATGGCAGCCAGTCCACCCTGGTCCTTGATCCATTGCAGCACCAGCGTCATCGCGTAGACGGCAAAGGTGTTGATGGTGTTGGGCATGCTGTGGTTATTCTGGTTCACCGCATAATCGAGCAGCGACGGCGTCCGCTCCATGGCGTGGCCGATGAGGTCCTTGCGCACGACAACCACGGCAGTGCCGGATACGCCCAAGTTTTTCTGCAGGCCGCCGAACATGATACCGATCTTGCTGAAGTCCACGGGGCGCGAGTAGATGTCAGAGGTGGCATCGATCACCAGGGGGATGTCCCCCATGTTGGGGTACTGGTGGTACTGGGTACCGTAGATCGTGTTGTTGCTGGTGATGAATGCATAGGAAGCTTCATCCGGCACCATGCTGCGTGTCAGCGGCGGCAGGTGGTCGTAGTGGCTGTCCTTGCTGCTGCTGGCGACCACGATATCACCGTAGCGCGCTGCCTCGATGTTGGCCAGGCGCGAAAAGTTGCCGGTCTCGCTGTACACGGCCTTGCGTGCCGGCTTCATGGCCAGCAGGTTCATCGGCACTGCGGAGAACTGCATCTGTGCACCGCCGTGCATGTAGAGGATTTCGTGTGAGTCACCGATGTTGCCGATCTCGCGCATCAGGTCGTCACAGCGCGCCAGCACGGCTTCGAATTCCTTCGAGCGATGGCTGATCTCGATTACCGAGACCCCCATGTGGTTGAAGTCCAGGAACTCCTCACGGATCTGCTGCATCACCGGGAAAGGCAGCATGGCCGGGCCGGCACCAAAATTATAGACAGGGTCGCTCATGGGGACTCCGGGGTTGCAAATGGGTTTTGGGAACGAATGGTGCGAGTTACGCAATCGGGTCTCAGACAGACCATACCTTGATCACATGCTCGATGGCCTGGATACCGGCGAGAGTCTCGGTCGCCACCGTGCCTTCGACGTCGATGAGGTTGTAGGCAATATCGCCACGGCTCTTGTTGAGCATGTCGCCCACGTTGATGCCGCGTTCGGCGAGGATCGACAGGATCTTGCCGAGCATACCTGGCACGTTCTGGTTGACTATCGCCAGACGCGTGCTGCCGCTGCTGCGCTCCAGGCTCAGCGAGGGGAAGTTCACGGCATTGCGGATGTTGCCGTTCTCGAGGAAGTCACGCAGCTGGTCCACTGCCATCACGGCACAGTTTTCCTCGGCCTCGTCGGTGCTGGCGCCGATGTGCGGCATCAGGATGCATTTGGGGTGGCCTAGCAACTCCGGCATCGGAAAATCGGTGACATAGCGGGACAGGCGCCCACTGTTGAGACCCTCAAGCAAGGCTCCATTGTCGACGATCGCGTCACGCGAAAAATTCAGCAGCACGGCATCGTTCTTGAAGTAGTTGATGATCTTGCGGTCGATCAGGTTTTTGGTGTTTTCCAGCACCGGCAGGTGCAGCGTGACGAAGTCCGAGCGCGAGATCAGCGAGGTCAGGTTTTCCTGCCTTTCCACCTGATTGGCGAGGCGCCAGGCGGCATCCACGGACAGCGCCGGGTCGTAACCCAGGACGCGCATGCCCATCTGGATGGCAATGTCGGCCACCAGTGCGCCGATGGCACCAAGACCCACCACGCCCAGTGTCTTGCCGGTCAGCTCGCAGCCCTTGAAGCGGTTCTTCTCGGCTTCCATCAGCTTGTTCAATTCGGCGTAGGGCAGATTCTGCACCTTGAGGCCGTTGACCCAGTCGATGCCGGGCAGCACGCCGCGCGCTGACAGCAGGAGGCCGCACAGCAGCAGTTCCTTGACGGCATTGGCGTTGGCTCCAGGCGTATTGAATACCACGATGCCAGCTTTGGTGTAGGCTTCTACCGGGATATTGTTGACGCCGGCACCGGCGCGCGCCACGGCCTTGAGGTTCGCATTGAGGTGTTCGGCCCCCAGCTTGTGGCTGCGCACGAGGATGGCGTCTGCCTGCGCAACATCACTGCCTACGCTGTATTCCTGGTGCGGAAAACGGCTGAGGCCCTTTTCGGAAATCTGGTTGAAGGTCTGGATATTGAACATCGTAAAGCTTCCCTCAAAAGCGCCAGGGGCGCATGCAAGTGCGCAGTCCTGCGCCGTAAACAAGGCCGGCATTATATACCGCCAACGCCATTGCAGTGCCAGCTACAGGCCATTGGTAACCTCGTGCCGCCCGTGAGCTGCACCCCGCCATGACCGGGACGGATTCTTCCCGGGCAGCAAAACTCTGGCATGTCTACATGCTGCGTACTGCTGCCGGGAATTTGTACACCGGCATCAGCACGGAGCCTCAGCGCCGCCTGCGTCAACACGAGAACGGCAAGGGCGGAGCGCGCAGCCTGCGCGGCAAAGGTCCGCTGCAACTCGTCTGGTCCTGCGAGGCCGGCGATCGCGCCGCCGCCAGCCGGATCGAATTCCGCCTCAAGCGCTGCAGCAAGCTGACAAAGGAAGCGCTGGTGGCTGGGCATGTCATGCTGGACCAGCTGCTGCAGGCATCCGATGCCAATCAGGCCGGGGGTGGATCGCCCTGTCCGCCCGCCAATCCAGTAACCTGAGCCCTTGATTTGCAGGTATAATTCGCGCCCTTGCCGGGCTAGACCAATGAATTCAATGACTGACAACGCACAGATCAAACTCGACATGCAGACGCTCGGCCGCCAGGCTCGCGTCGCATCGCGCCTGATGGCAGCTGCCGACACCCGCGCCAAGAACAAGGCCTTGCTGGCTACCGCTGCCGCGATCGATGCAGCGCGGGCACAACTCGCAACTGCCAATGCCAGGGATCTTGCCGCCGGACGCAGCAAGGGCCTTGATGCCGCCATGCTGGATCGTCTGGAGCTGACGCCCAAGCGCATCGACGCCATGATCGAGGGTCTGCGTCAGGTGGCAGCGCTGGCTGATCCCATCGGCGAGATAACGGATATGCGCTATATGCCGACCGGCATCCAGGTGGGTCGCATGCGTGTGCCGCTGGGCGTCATCGGCATCATCTACGAATCGCGTCCCAACGTGACCATTGAGGCCGCGAGCCTGTGTCTGAAGTCCGGCAACGCCACGATCCTGCGTGGAGGCTCGGAGGCCATCCATTCCAACATGGCGCTGGCGGACTGCGTACGCGTGGGGCTGCGTGAAGCCGAGCTGCCCGAGACTGCCGTGCAAGTGGTCGAAACCACCGACCGTGCCGCCGTAGGTGAGCTGATCGCCATACCTGAATTCGTCGACGTCATCGTGCCGCGCGGCGGCAAAGGTCTCATCGAGCGCATCAGCAAGGATGCGCGGGTGCCCGTGATCAAGCACCTCGATGGCATCTGCCACGTCTACATCGACGATGGCGCGGATGCCGTAAAGGCCTACAACATTGCAATGAATGCCAAGACTCACCGCTATGGCGTGTGCAACGCCATGGAGACGCTGTTGGTGGCCGATTCAATCGCGGCCGGCATCCTGCCACAACTGCGCGAAGGCTACGAGGAGCTCGGCGTGGAGCTGCGCGGTTGCGAGCGCACGCGTGCCGTGCTGCCCGGCATCAACGTGGCTACCGAGGAAGACTGGAACACGGAATACCTGGCGCCCATCCTCTCCATCAGGATCGTGGATGGTCTGGAAGATGCCATCGCACACATCAATCGCTACAGTTCCCAGCATACCGACAGCATCGTCACCGAGGACTACGCGCGCGGGCGTCGCTTCCTGCGCGAGATCGATTCCAGCTCCGTGATGATCAACGCCTCGACGCGCTTCGCCGATGGTTTCGAGTATGGACTGGGCGCTGAGATCGGCATCTCGACCGACAAGATCCATGCACGCGGACCGGTGGGGCTGGAAGGACTGACCTCGCAAAAATACGTCGTTCTGGGCGATGGCCACGTGCGTGCCTGAGGCGGGTACGCTCACGGGCGTCATGGGGGGCATGTTCGACCCGGTACACTTGGGGCATCTGCAGGCCGCTGCCGCAGCGCGCACTGCCTGCAGCCTTGAGCGCGTGCTGTTGCTGCCGTGTGGCAATCCCGTGCATCGAGGTACGGCCTTCTCGAGTGCCAGCCATCGCTGTGCCATGCTGCGCAAAGCCATCACTGGCCTGCCGTGGCTGCAGCTGGATGCGCGTGAATGCGACAGTGAGGCGCCGTCCCGTACCTATGATTCCCTGCTGGCCCTGAAGACGGAACGTCCTGCAGAGACCCTGTGCTTCATCCTCGGACTCGATGCCTTCCTCTCGCTGGCCAGCTGGTACCGCTGGCGCGAGCTTTTCACACTGGCACAGCTTGTCGTCATTACGCGCCCCGGCTATCGCTTGCCGGCAGAGCCAGCGGTTGCCGACCCGGTGTTGGCCGAACTGGCTGCGCGGCGCTGCACCGATGCGGCGGAGCTGGCCGCCAGTACCGCGGGTCGCATCCTGTTGCTGGAGGCTGCCACTCCGGCGCTGTCGTCCTCGCAGGTGCGGGCAGGGCTGCTGGCCGGTCAACCGGTGGCAGAGCTGCTGCCGGCGGGTGTGGCGGACTACGTAACTGAACACGATTTGTACCGGCAGGCCTGAGTGCCTGTGCCAAGCCATTGTACTGTAAAGACTTTTACCAACGGAGCGTTTCATTGAAAGCACCCAAACTGCACGACCTGGCCAGGCTCGCCCTGGAAAACATCAAGGGCCAGGACATCGTCCTCATGGATATCAGCAAGATGAGCAGCATTGCCGATTACATGCTGGTGGTTACCGCCACCTCCAACCGGCATGCGCGCTCGCTGTCCGACGAAGTCTCCAAGCGCTGCAAAGAGGCTGGCTACAACGTGCGCATGGAAGGCGAAGTGCCAGCCGAATGGATCCTGATCGATCTCGGCGATGTAATCGTGCACGTGATGCTGGCCGCCACGCGCAAGCTCTATGATCTCGAGTCGCTCTGGAAGCTGACACCTGGGCAGTAACACAAGGCTGCGGCCATGAAGATCAATCTCATCTGCGTCGGTACCCGCATGCCGGATTGGGTGGAGGCGGGCGTGGCCGAGTACCGCAAGCGGCTGCCGCGTGAGTTCGAGCTGCAGCTCACGGAAATCCCGCTGGGTCTGCGCGGCAAGAATGCCGACACCGGGCGTGCCATGGCCCGCGAAGGCGAGGCTTGCCTCAAGGCAGTCGGCGCCAACGATTTTCTCATTGCCCTCGACGTGAAGGGTCGCAGCCTGTCGACGGAGCAGATGGGTCTGGAAGTGGGCAAACTGCGTGACCAGGGCTTCAATCTGGCACTGCTGGTGGGCGGTCCTGACGGGCTGGCTCCCGACTGCCTGGCTGCTGCCAGAGCCACCTGGTCCCTGTCGGCCCTGACCTTCCCCCACCCCATCGTGCGCATCATCCTGGCCGAACAGTTGTACCGGGTCTGGAGCCTCCTCGCCGGCCACCCCTACCACCGTGCCTGAGCAGGGTCACGACCACTGCCACAGCGCTGTTCCGGAGCTTGTGGATAAATGCCTTTTCCCAAGGAAAATTAGCGAGATGCTGTTATTTCCTGATTCAGCTATGTAGAATCTGGCGCCATCACCCATCCCTCCGTTGCACAGGCGCTCAACACCGGGAACTATGTCAGACAGGTACACATTCAAGGATCACGCGTTCGAAAGACAATTGTTTCTTTCCCGCCTCCTGGTCGGTGCCGCATTCGTCCTGTGCCTGATCTTCGTACTCGTAGCACGCCTCATCTATCTTCAGGTGTACCAGCACGAGTACTACTCCACCAAGTCCGACAACTACCGCATCCACGTCCAGCCGGTCGCGCCAACTCGTGGTCGTATCTACGATCGCAATGGTGTGCTGCTGGCGGACAACAAGCCCAGTTACACCCTGACACTGGTCCGTGAAAATGCCGGCGACATCGACAAGAGCGTGGAGTTGCTGCAGGAACTGATCGGCTTCTCGGAAGAAGAAGACGAAAAATTCCGCACGCGCCTGCGCCAGCGTCCGGTGCCGTTCACGTCAGTGCCGCTGCGCTTCGATCTCACTGAAGAAGAGATCGCAAGTATTGCGGTTAACCAGTTCCAGTTACCTGGCATCAACGTGGAAGCGCAGCTCGTGCGCTACTACCCGCAAGGTAACTTGATGGCCCACGCCATCGGTTATGTCGGTGCGATCTCCGAGGAAGAACAAGCCGAAGTCGATCCGGTGAATTACCGGGGCACGCAGCAGATCGGCAAACTCGGCGTGGAAAAATTCTACGAGGACCTGCTGCATGGCAAGGTGGGTTACGAGACCGTCGAAAAAAATGCGCGCGGGCAGATCATGAAAGTGCTGGATCGGACCGACCCTGTGGCGGGCCAGGATCTGGTCCTGCATCTCGATGCCGCGCTGCAGCAGGCTGCGGTGGAAGCGCTCGGTGATTTCCGGGGTGGCATCGTTGCTCTCGATCCGGAAACGGGCGGCGTATTGGCCATGGTCAGCAAGCCTTCGTTTGATCCCAACCTGTTCGTTGGCGGCATCAGCCACGCTGATTACGCCAAGCTGCACGATCCCGTGCAGACGCCCTTGTTCAATCGCGCGCTGGGCAGATATTCGCCGGGATCCACCATCAAGCCTTTCATCGGCCTCGCTGCGCTCGACACCGGGCTGCGCACCCGCGAGTACACCGTGCGCGATCCTGGCTACTTCCGTCTCGACAATCACAGTCATGTCTATCATGACTGGACCTGGTGGACCAACAAGAGTGGTCACGACGTCGTGAGCCTTTCCAAGGCCATCTACCAAAGCTGTGACATCTACTTCTTCGACCTTGCCACGGACATGAGCATCGACGTGATGCATGACTTCCTGTTCAAGTTCGGCTTCGGTCGCAACACCAGCATCGACATTCCGCAGGCCAGCGCCGGGCTGCTGCCGTCCAGTGACTGGAAGCGCCAGAATCTGGGTGAGCCCTGGTATCCGGGCGAGACGCTGAATTCCTCGATCGGCCAAGGCTACACACTGACGACTCCCCTGCAACTTGCTACTGCGACCATGCTCATCGCCAACAAGGGTGAATGGAACCAGCCGGCCTTGCTCAAGAGCCTTGGACTCGATACGCCAGACATCGTTCGTGGCAGTTATCTGCCTGACGTAAATCTCCAGAACGAAGACGACTGGGCCTTCATGGCTGACGCCATGACCAGTGTGGTGCATCGCCGCGGCAGTTACCGCGACAACGGTACGGCCTATTCGTATATCGGCGGTTCCAGCAATCCCCCGCTGTACCAGATGGCCGGAAAATCCGGCACGGCTCAGGTGGTGAACATGTCGGCCGATCACGACAACAATGCCGAAGTACCTGAGCGCTTTCGTGACCATGCCTTGTTCATCAGCTTTGCCCCGGCAGACGATCCGAAGATCGCCTTGGCTGTGTTCGTCGAGCATGGAGAAGGCGGCAGCGGTGTAGCTGGTCCCATCGCCCGCCAGATCATCGACGCCTGGCTGCTCGACGACAATGGCAAGTTGAAGCCGGAGTACGTACGGGAAGAAGAGGTGCCGCTTATTTCTTCGGCGACACCGTGAGCCGGCCGCTGGTGTTCTCCGAAGTCGCGCGGCAGACCCCCACCCTTGGGGCAGGCCTTGAACGCGAGCGCAGTATCTGGGCGCGCCTGCACATCGATGTGCCGCTGCTGTTCGCCCTGTCGGTAGTGCTGGGTTTTGGCATGCTAGTGTTGTACAGCGCTGTCGACGGCAGCCCGGTGGAGCTCCGGCGCCAGGCGACTTTCATTGGCCTTGGATTCGTGGTGATGCTGACGATGGCGCAGCTGGAGGTGCGCCTGTTGCGCAAGCTTGCGCCCTGGATGTTTCTCGGTGGTACCGCACTGCTGGTGCTGGTGTTGCTTATCGGCGATGTGGCGAAAGGTGCACAGCGCTGGCTGGACCTGCCCGGACTGCCGCGTTTCCAGCCCTCAGAGATCATGAAGACGGTGGTGCCCATCACCGTTTCCACCTGGCTGGCAGGTCGTGTACTGCCGCCACGTTTTCATCACCTGATGGTGGCATTCATCATCCTCGGCGTGCCCGCCGTGCTGACGCAGCAGCAGCCTGATCTGGGCACTTCCATTCTCATCGCGACCTCTGGAATCTTCGTGATCCTGCTGTCCGGCATCAATTGGAAGGTGGTGTTCGGCGCCACACTTGCTGCGCTCAGCGCAATTCCGCCGATGTGGCTGTTCGTGCTGGAGGAGTACCAGAAAAAGCGCGTACTGACCCTGATCAACCCGCAGAGTGATCCGCTGGGAGCCGGGTGGAACATCATCCAGTCGCAGACGGCGATCGGGTCTGGCGGCGTCTATGGCAAGGGCTGGCTCAACGGCGTGCAGTCACGCCTCGACTTCCTGCCGGAAGGGCAGACGGACTTCATTCTTGCCGTGCTCGCGGAGGAGTTCGGACTCACCGGGGTGCTGTTCCTCCTGGCTCTTTATATTGTGGTGATTGGTCGCGGCTTGTATATTGCCGCCATGGCTCAGGACATGTTTGACCGCCTTCTCGCGGGCAGCTTGACACTGACCTTTTTCGTTTATGTTTTTGTGAATATCGGCATGGTGTCCGGAATCCTGCCAGTGGTGGGAGTACCCCTGCCGCTTGTCAGTCTCGGCGGTACTTCGATCATCAGTCTCATGCTGGCTTTCGGTATCCTGATGTCGATCCACACCCACCGGGTCCAGCGCCTGGGCTATTGAATTCGTGAAAGCTGCGATGGCGAATATGCAAATGATTTCCTGCTCGAGCCTGTCAAGGCTACTGGTTCCTGTTCTGGTGCTGCTGCTCACCGCCTGTGCCAGCTCGTCCCCCCGAGGAAGTGCGCCCGCCCAACCACAAGGCCGCTACCAGATGGACCAGGACAGTGGTGCACTGGAACCGCTTGATCTCTCCCGGGTGCAGCCGGTCATCCCGCGTGCCGAAGTGCGCACGGCCGCTGGCAACAAGAGCCCTTACACCATCAACGGCGTTACCTACCGTGTTCTGGAATCAGAACAAGGTTACAGCGAAGTGGGCATGGCCTCGTGGTACGGGCGCAAGTTTCACGGCCACCTCACGTCCAACGGTGAACGCTACGACATGTTCCAGCTGTCGGCCGCACACACGCGCCTGCCAATCCCCAGCTATATCCGCGTTACCAATCTGGACAACGGCAAGTCCATCATCGCCCGCGTCAACGATCGCGGTCCGTTCCATCCGGGACGCGTCGTCGACCTGTCCTACGCGGGCGCTGTGATGCTGGGCTACGCCGGCAATGGCACTGCGCGTGTGCGCGTTGAGGCAATCGTGCCGGAAAGCGGCAGATCCACCAGTACTGGCGGTGTGGCAACGGTAATGACACCAGCGTCACCGGTGGCAGGGGCACGCGTTGAAACCGGTACTGAAGGCACCGTGGCTTATGCCAATACCTCGATCGAATCCGTGGCCACGGAGCGCCAGCGCATCGACCGCAACGAAGGCAGTGAGTACCTGCAGGTCGGTGCCTTCGCCAATCTCGATTCTGCGCAATTACTCGTCGTGCGCCTCAACGAGCTGGTCGGCGGGAAAGCCACCATCCACAGTGATCCGGGCAACGATGGCCGGATCTTGCACAAGGTGCGCATTGGTCCCGTGGCAAATCAGGCTGAGGAAGATGCGATGATTGAAAGTATCCAGCGTGCGCAGTTGGGCACGCCGTTCAAGGTACGTATCTGACAGGGTCTGCAGTGGGCAGGTGCTTGCAGCACTGCCGCCATAAAGCAGCCCCACACAAAATCACGAGGTAAGACATGAAACACACTATCACACGACTTTCACGCCAACTTGCTCCTGCTGCACTCATGCTTGCGCTGGTGAGTGGCACTGGCCTGTACACGGGCGCCGCGCTTGCGCAGCAGACTCCTCAGCAATCGGCTCAGCAATCGGCTCAGCAATCGGCTCAACAGTCGGCTCAACAGAGAGCCGAGCAGGCAGCACAACAAAGAGCGCAGCAGTCACAGATCATTCCAAGGCCACCCGAGGTAAGTGCATCCAGCTACATCGTGTTGGACGCGGCAACCGGCACCGTGCTGATCGAGGAGAACGCTGACCAGGCGCTGCCGCCGGCCAGTCTCACCAAGATCATGACTGTGTACGTGGCCGACAATGAACTGGCAGCGGGCAACATCTCGCTCGACGACGAAGTGCACGTGAGCGTCAATGCCTGGCAGACTGAAGGGTCCAAGATGTTCATCCAGGAAGGCACCACGGTGCGCCTCGAGGATATACTGCGCGGCATCATCATCCAGAGTGGCAATGATGCCTCCATCGCGCTGGCCGAGCATATCGCAGGCAGCGAAGGTGCCTTTGCCGACATGATGAACCAGTACGCGCAGCAGATTGGCATGACTGGTTCCCACTTCACCAACGCTTCTGGTCTGCCCGACCCCGATCATTACATGTCGGCGCGTGACCTGGCGATTTTGGCGCAGGCTACCATCAGCCGCTTCCCCGAGAGCTACAAGATCTACGGCGAACAGGAATTCACCTACAACAACATCCGCCAGCCCAACCGCAACACGCTGCTGTTCACCGACCGCAATGTTGATGGCATGAAGACTGGCCATACCGAGGAAGCCGGCTACTGCCTCGTAGCGTCCGCTACGCGCGACGACATGCGCCTCATCACCGTGGTGATGGGTACGGCGTCCACTGATGCACGCGCGCAGGAAACCCAGAAACTGCTGACCTACGGGTTCCGCTTCTATGAAACCCATGAACTTTTCTCGGCGAACCACGTGCTGGGAAGTACCAAGGTCTGGTCTGGTGCCAGTGATCTCGTTGAAGTGGGCATCCAGCAGCCGATGACCGTGACAATGCCGCGTGGCAGGGCCGATGAGTTGGAAACCGTGCTTGATATTCTGCCTACCATCAAGGCTCCGATAGCCGCAGGTGATGTACTCGGCAAGGTCATCGTGAAACTTGGTGACCAGGTGTTCTACGATGGCCCCGTCGTGGCGATGCAGTCCGTGGAAACCGGCAGTCTGCTGAAGCGCTTGATGGACTGGCTGAACCTGTTCTTCCTGTCGCTGTTCGGAGGTGATGAGGCCAGCACCTCGGCCGAGCCGGTGGCGAGTGCCGAATGACGCAGGAATCCGCCGCGGAAAAGCCGAAGATCGCGTTTCCCTGTGCTTACCCCGTCAAGGTGATGGGGCAGCATGAGGCCGGGTTTGCGGATTGCATCTTCGAAGTGTTCCACCGCCACGCCCCTGGTTTTGACCAGGAAACCATCGTGTACCGTGAAAGCAGTGGCGGTCGTTATCTCTCGGTCACGGTCACCATCACAGCCACCGGCACGGAGCAGCTCAAGGCGCTCTTTGAAGACCTCAAGGCCACCGGACGCGTGGCTCTGGTGCTGTGAACACCCCTCTGCTGCGGCAGCTCGGCATACGGGACTACCCGCTGGTATGGGAGGCCATGCAGGCCTTCACGCGCGAGCGCAGCGCTGTAACACCCGACGAACTGTGGCTTCTGCAGCATCACCCGGTGTTCACTCAGGGGCAGGCCGGCAAACCTGAGCACATTCTCGACCCTCACCATGTTCCGGTAGTGCAGAGTGATCGCGGCGGCCAGGTTACCTATCACGGCCCCGGCCAACTCGTGGTGTATTTCCTGTTGGACGTGCGGCGGCGCGGCATTGGCGTGCGTGACCTCGTGGACCTTGTAGAGCAGAGCGTGCTCGAGGTACTGAAGGGCTATGGCATCACGGCGGAACTGCGCCGCAGTGCCCCGGGCGTGTACGTGGACGGGCGCAAGATCGCGGCGCTGGGCCTGCGCATCCGCAAGGGCTGCTCGCTGCATGGCCTCAGCTTCAACATTGACATGGATCTGGCTCCTTTTGGCTGGATAAATCCCTGCGGTTACGAGGGCCTTGAGGCCACGCAGCTGGCTGATCTGCTCGGCAGGCAAGGTGATGCAACGCTCTTCAGCGAGGCCAGTGAAAGACTGATAGGGGCCCTGTTGGCTCGTTTGCTATAATCGCGGCATCTTTTGAGAGAGCCTTGCCATGTCCTCAGACACCCCTTCGTTTACACCTCCGCGCAAAGTTGTGCAGGGCGAAAAACTGCGCGGCGCCGAGAAAGTGGCGCGCATCCCGGTCAAGATCATTCCCACCGAGGAGCTGCCGCGCAAACCGGAGTGGATCCGTGTGCGTATGGGCAACTCCGCGCGCGTGCAGGACATCAAGGACACCTTGCGCAAGCACAAGCTCAGCTCCGTGTGCGAAGAAGCCGCCTGCCCCAATCTCAGTGAATGCTTCAGTGGCGGCACCGCCACCTTCATGATCATGGGCGACATCTGTACGCGCCGCTGCCCCTTCTGCGATGTGGCGCATGGCCGTCCCAACGCACTGATGGAAAACGAACCATTGGAACTGGCCGAGGCCATCAAGGAAATGCAGCTGCGCTACGTGGTGGTTACCTCGGTGGACCGCGACGACCTGCGTGATGGTGGTGCGGAACATTTCGCCAGGTGCATCGCCGAAACGCGCCGCCTGAACCCCGGCATCAAGGTGGAAGTACTGGTGCCGGATTTCCGCGGCCGTGGCGAGATCGCGCTGAACATTCTCACCGGCACGCGTCCCGACGTGTTCAACCACAACCTTGAGACCGTGCCGCGCCTGTACTTGAAGGCACGCCCAGGGTCGGATTACCTGTGGTCACTGAAACTGCTGCAGCAGTACAAGGAACTGGCGCCCGAGGTGCTGACGAAATCGGGCATCATGGTGGGCCTGGGCGAAACGAAAGAAGAGGTGATGCAGGTGCTCGCCGATCTGCGTGCGCACAAGGTAGACATGGTCACGATTGGCCAGTACCTGCAGCCGAGCCGTAACCACTTGCCGGTCGACCGCTTTGTGCACCCGGATGAGTTTGCCGAGTATGCCCGTATAGGTGACGAGATGGGTTTCCACCATGTGGCCAGTGGCCCCATGGTGCGTTCCTCATATCATGCCGACAAGCAGTCGGGGATTTGACAGGCCCAACACCAGGTTGGCCAGTTCATCCCAGGGCCTGAGGTTCAGTAGGCCCTTTACCGATTGATCCACGCGGCGCGCGCGCTCCAGCAGCGCCAGCAGGCTGCGCTGGTTATGGCGCTCCAGGGCACCTGTCACCATCTGCGTACGGTTGCTCCACACGCGGTGGTTCTGCAGCACGCCATTCAGGTTATGGCCCTGTTCCAGGTCCGCCAGCATGGCCGACAGCGCGCGAATCTCGCGGCACACCATGAAGGTCAATCCCAGGCATTCTTCGCCTTCCGCTTCCAGATGCGTCAGGATTTTCAGCGCACGTTCACTGTTGCCCGAGAGGCAGGCGTCCGTCAGGGCGAACACATTGAAGCGTGAGGAGTCTGCCACCACCTGCATGACCGTGGCGGCATTCAACTGATCCGTGTTGCTGAGGATGCGCAGTTTCTCCACTTCCTGTGCGGCTGCCAGCAGGTTGCCTTCCACCTTTTCGGCGAGCAGTTGCAGAGCCTCGGCATCCGCATCCATGCCCAGCTTCTGCAGGCGCTGCCGGATCCACTGCGGCAGCTGCTCCTCGCTCGGCGGCCAGATGGCACAGAACAGCGCCTTTTCTTCCAGCTGCTTGAACCACTTGGTGGACTGTGAAGTCTTGTCGATCTTGGCGCTCGTCAGCAGCAGCAGGTTGTCGGGGTTGGGATTCTTGAGGTATTCCTGCAGGGCGCTACGCGCTTCTTCTTCCACCTTGGCGGTGTGCAGGCGCAGGTCGATGAGCTTGCGCTCGGCAAACAGCGAGAGATCGTTGCCGCTTGCGAGCAGCTGGTTCCAGTCAAAACCATTACCGGCCTCCAGCACCTGGCGCTCGCCGAAGCCCTGGGCACGCGCAAACTCGCGCACAGAGTCGCAGGCCTCCTGCACCAGCAAGGGGTCATCCCCGCTGATCCACACAAGCGGCAGCTGGTTCTGCTTGAGGCGCTGGGCCAGTTGTTCAACTTTGATCTGCATGGGGCCGCACTTTATCACAAGAGGCTCGCCAAGACCGGGGCGCCAAGAGGGCATGGGCAGGGGGTGATCTTGCGTATAATCCGTAGGACTTCTTGGCGAGGAAAAGTCATGGATTCCATTTTTGGCGACAGCTCTACGTTTGACAGCCCCAAGCTCGAATTTGTGTTCGAGGTGGAGCAGCAGTTCACGCGCATCCACAGCATTCCCGACATGCCCAGCGGGGCAGGGCGCGGGGCCGTGTATGTGGACCACGGGGTGGTGCGCGGGCCGCGGCTCAATGGCATCGTGGTGCCGGGCAGCGGTGGGGACTGGGCACTGTTCCGGCCCGACGATGTGCTCGCCACCGATGCGCGCTACATGCTGCAGGCCGACGACGGCGCGCTGATCCTACTGCGCAACCAGGGTTATCTGTGGGGCCGTCACCCGGACACGATGCAGAAGATCCGCGAATGGATTTTCAACAATGGTCCCGAGGTGCCCGAGGCCGATTACTACCTGCGCGCCCACCCCACTTTCGAGGTGAGCCGGGGACCGCACGACTGGTTGATGCGGCATGTCATCATCGGCATCGGCCAGCGTCGCCAGGCGGGCAACTGCATCCGCTATTACGCCTTGCTGTAGTCCACGCTTCAGTCCGCGCTGGAGTCTGCGGCGAAGTCCGCCCTGGAGTCCGTGGGCGTGCGGCGGCGGGCTTTGCAATTGTGCTGCCAGCTGTTTACCTTTGCCCGCACGGTGGTACTCCCCAACAACAAGACAGGCGGTTGACCATGTCCTCACGACGCACCTACTTGCATGCCCTGCTGGCCCTGCTGTGGCTGGCGGTCTTTCCCGTTCAGGCGCAGGACTGGCCCACGGCATTGCCCAATCCCGATTGTGACCGCGACTGCCTCACTGGCGTCGCCGACCAGTTCCTCGACGGCCTCGCGAACCAGGATCCGACCCGGGTGCCCTGGGCGGCCCACGTGAGGTTCACCGAAAACAATGTCCCGCTTGCCATCGGCGACGGCATCTGGGGCACCATCACCGGGATGGGCAGCTACAAGCTCTACGCGGTCGATGTGGCGGCGGGGCAGGTAGGCTTCTTCGGTGTGCTGAAGGAGCCGTCCTTTGACTCGCTGTTCGCATTGCGCCTGAAGGTGGAACACGGTCTCGTCAGCGAGGCCGAGATGGTGATCCTGCGCACGATCTACGAACCCAAGAGCATCGTGTGGCCGGAGCCCGAGATCTTCGACAAGCCGGTGTTCCAGGAAATCCTGCCCGTGGCACAGCGCCGTCCACGCGAGCGCCTCATCAGCATCGCCGACGGTTACTTCGATACCCTGCAGTTGAACGATGGCACGCTGTTCACCGAGTTCCATCCGGACTGCAACCGCGTCGAGAACGGCACGCGCACTACGCACAATGCTGCAGTGGATTTCACCGCTGTCGGCGCGCTGGGCTGTGAAGAGCAGTTTCGCCAGGGCAACTACCGTTATGACTCCGCACTGCGTGGACGCCGTTTCCCGCTGGTGGACGAGGAGCGTGGTCTGGTGCTGGCCTCGGGTTTCATCGACCACAATGGCGTGCTGGATGAATACACGCTGAGCGATGGCCGTGTGGTGAAATCGCCGATCCGCTTTCCTCACTCTTTCTACCTGCTGGAGCTGTTCAAGATTGTCGACGGCAAGATCCTGCAGATTGAAGCCGTATTCGTGACCGTGCCGTACGGCATGGCTTCACCCTGGGACCAATGACCGGAGTTTTGCCGCATGAAATACCTCAATCCCTGCCACCTGCAGCATCCTGACAAGCTCTACATCGGCGGCGAGTGGATACCGCCGCAGGATGGCGGCCGGCTGGATCTTGTGGCGCCGCACCTCGAGCAGGTCATCGCCCATACTGCCTGTGCCGGTCGTCTCGACATGGAAGATGCCGTGGCGGCAGCACGCCGAGCCTTCGATGCAGGTCCCTGGCCGCGCCTGCTGCCGGAAGATCGCATGTTGTACCTGCAGAAGCTGCAGGCCGAGCTGGGCCTGCGTGCAGAGGATCTCACCAATGCGCTGACGCTGCAGACCGGCACTTTGCACTTCGGCTCGCAGATGATGACCGGGCTAGGCTCCTTCATGCTGGACTTCTATGCAAACGGTGCCGGCGGTTTCAAGTTCGAGGAAGCGGTGAAGGCCGCCGACGGCGGCGCTGCCGTAGTCGTGCATGAACCGGCCGGCGTAGTGGTGGCCATCGCACCGTGGAATGCCCCGTACACGATCATGATGAACAAGATCGCTCCGGCCTTGCTGGCAGGTTGCTGTGTGATCATGAAGCCTGCGCCGGAAACGCCGCTGGAAGCCTATATCCTGGCGGAGTGCGCCGAAGCTGCCGGTTTTCCGGCCGGTGTACTGAACCTCGTGCCTGCACACCGGGAAGCGTCCGATCATCTCGTTTCACAGCGCGGCGTCGACAAGGTCGGCTTTACCGGCAGCACGGTTGCAGGCGGGCGTATCGCCTCCGTGTGTGGCGAGCGCATCGGACGCTGTTCGCTGGAGCTGGGCGGCAAGTCTGCTGCCATCGTTTGTGACGACTATGAGATCGAAGCGGCAGCCAGGCTGCTGGCGGGAATCATCACCATCGCCAGTGGCCAGGTCTGCGTCACCTTGAGCCGCGTGCTGGTATCGCAGGAGCGTCATGATGCGCTGGTAGCCGCACTGAAGCTTGAGCTGGATTCGGTAAAGGTGGGTGATCCACTGGATCCCGCCAGCCAGATGGGACCGCTCGCCATGGAGCGTCAGCGCCATCGCGTGGAGGACTATATCGCCAAAGGCATCGCTGAAGGTGCCACGCTGGTGCGCGGCGGCAAGCGCCCGCCGGGCCTCGACAAGGGCTACTACATCGAGCCGACGCTGTTCGCCAACGTCGACAACGCCATGACCATCGCGCAGGAGGAAATCTTCGGGCCGGTACTGTGCGTGATTCCGTATCGCGATGAAGCCGACGCCATCCGCATCGCCAACGACTCGGCCTTTGGCTTGTTCGGCGCGGTACTGACGCATGACAACGCAACGGCCTACCGCATCGCCCGCAGCATCCGCACGGGGGCTTATGCGCAGAATGCGTTCCGTCTGGACTATTTTCTGCCCTTCGGTGGTTTCAAGCAGAGTGGTATCGGCAGGGAAGGAGGCGTGTCGGGTCTCAAGGCCTACACCGAGACCAAGACCATCCTGCTGGATGCGGTGCCTGAGGGGCTTTAGGCAATTGGCCCGATACTGAGCAACTTCAATGTGGGCTTGCCCTCTTCCCGGGCAAGCGCCTTGTCCACCGTGAACAGCGCCTGCCACTCGTTCAGGCCCTCGGGGTCCACCAGCACCTGCGCAATCGTCCACGTGTCACCTGAGTCGTCCTGCGTGATGTAGGTATGACTGTGGTTGCGTGCTTCAGGGTCCAGCAGGATGCGCGTGTGCTCCTCGAAGTAGGCTTCTGTCGCCAGCAGGAGCTCCTCGCCGGTCCAGGGCGGTACCAGCTGCGCTGCCGTATCAAACATGCAGGCGGCCAGTGGCCGCAGGAAGTGGAAAATCTCGGTGCGGATGAGGGCGGTAAACTCGCGCTTGTTCTTCGTGATGTCGATGATTTCCAGGGTTTGTGAGCTGTCTGCCTCGACTGGCTGCCACTCGGGATTCTTCAGTCGCTCCCATTCGTCCAGCAGGCTGCTGTCGGTGCCGCGCAAGAGGCCGGCGAGCCAGTCCTCGATTTCCTGCACGTCCTCGTTCTTGCAGGCAGGCGGGACGGTCTTCGCTAGCACCTTGTGCACGCTGGCAACATGGCGCAGCAGCACGCCTTCGGTGCGCTCCAGATCGTAGAGTTTGATGTAGCCGGCAAAATCCACGTAGTTCTCCACCATCTCGCGCACGATGCTCTTGGGGCGGATGCTTTCCTGTCCCACCCAAGGGTGCTTGACCACAAAAGTCGCGAAGGTGCCGTAAACGAACTCGCGCTGTGGCTTGGGATACTCCAGCTCGTCGAGCTTGGCGATGCGCTCGTCGTACTCGATGCCCTGCTGCTTCATCTCGAGCATCTTTTCGGTTTTCAGGGCATCCAGTTGGCGACGCAGGATGATGTCCGGATTCTCGAGGATGGATTCGATCAGCGTCAGCAGGTCCAGTGGATAGGTGGGACTTGCCATGTCCAGTAGTGCCAGCGTATCGATGAGCCAGAGCGAGAGGGCGTGGTTCAGCGAAAAGTCTTCCTGCAGGTCGATGTTCAGGCGCAGCTTGCTTTCACCGGAGTGCCGGGCGAACGGCTGGATCTCGATGATCCCGCGCTCCAGCAGTGAACGGAACAGCTGCCAGGCACGGCTGCGATGCGCTTTCTTGCGCGTTGGCGTTTCATGACTGTCACGGATCAGTTGCTGTATGGCACGGCACCCGTCACCTTTGCGGCTGAGCACTTGCAGCAACATGGCGTGAGTGACCTCGAAGCGCGAGACCAGCGGCTCCGGCGCCGCGGTCTGCAGCTTCACAAACGTCTCTTCTGACCACGCGACAAACTTCTCCGGTGGCTTGCGCTTGACGATCTTTTTCAGCTTCTTGGGATCGCCCGCGGCCCTGGCTTCCAGTTTGGCATTCTCGATGACGTGCTCGGGCGCCATGGCGACCACATAGCCTATATCGTCAAAGCCCTTGCGGCCGGCGCGGCCGGTAATCTGGTGGAAGTCGCGTGCGCTCAGCAGGGCCACTTTGGAACCGCTGTACTTGCTCAAGCGGGTCAGCACCACCGTACGAATGGGCACGTTGACACCAACGCCCAATGTGTCGGTACCACAGATGATCTTCAGCAGGCCTTTTTGCGCGAGCTTTTCCACCAGCATGCGGTACTTGGGCAGCAACCCGGCATGATGCAGGCCGATGCCATGGCGGATGAAGCGCTTGAGATCCTTGCCATAGGGGCTGTTGAACTTCACGCCGATGAGCGCCTCGGCAATTGCAGCTTTCTCCCCGGCAGAGCAATAGTTCTGGCTCATCAGGTCCTGCGTGGATTGCGCAGCGTCATTCTGGGTGAAGTGAACGACATACACGGGAGACTGCCCCGCTTCCACCAGCGCCGCGACAGTGGTTTCCAGCGCGGTCTCTTGTTCATAGCGGAATTGCAAAGGCACGGGGCGTGTTGCCGAGGCCACCACGGTTGTTACGGCGCCCGTCAGGCGTGTCAGCTCGCGTTCGAACAGCGTGGTGGCACCGAGCGTGGCGGACATCAGCAGGAACCGGGCCTTGGGCATTGCAAGCAGCGGAATCTGCCAGGCCATGCCGCGGGAAGAATCGGAGTAGTAGTGGAATTCATCCATGATGACGTCCCGGTACGGCGCATTCTCACCTTCGGAAAAGGCAACGTTGGCGAGAATCTCGGCGGTGCAGCAAAGAATGGGTGCATCCCGGTTGACCGTGGCATCGCCTGTCGCGATGCCGACATTTTCCGGGCCGAAGTCGCGGCAGAGCGCGAGGAACTTTTCGTTTACAAGTGCCTTGATCGGGCAGGTATATACGCTGCGGCGGCCCTGGGCCATGGACTTGAAATGCAGCGCTGTGGCTACCAGTGATTTCCCGGAGCCGGTTGGCGTGTTGAGGATGACATTCCTGTCGTCAAACAGTTCGAGAATGGCTTCTTCCTGGGCAGGATAGAGCTCGAGCTTGCGCTCGGCAACATAATCGAGGAAGCGATCCAGCAGCTCGCTGCCGGAGCAGGTGTGGGTCGAAGGAAGACGGCGGAGCAGTGCGCTTTCTGTCACAGTATCTGTCACAGCGCGCTCCTGATCAGGAAATCATGTGCAGGAAGGAAAATGGCAGGGGTGGATGGATTTGAACCACCGAATGACGGAATCAGAATCCGTTGCCTTACCGCTTGGCGACACCCCTGTAGAGCGGCGGGCATTATAGCCGCAACTTTTTGGCATGGACAAGCGCTAATGCCCAAAAATTCAGCCTGATTCCCGCGGTCAAGCCAGCGCTGTCTTGCTTGTGAGGGCTTGCGGGCGGGCACTATACTGCTGTCCTCCACACGTCATTGCCCGGGCGTTGGCAATGACGTCACTGCAGACGACAGGGCAGGGCGTCCAGGGAATATGATGAACAAACTGCTGCCGCCCGATTCGGGCCGTGTCGATATCGAACAGCTTGAACTGAAGGGCTTTGCCAGCAGTATCGCTGAGATCGAATGGCTGCTGTTGCTGCTGATCATCCTCTACTACGTGGCACCTGATTCCCGGGTGCTGTATCCCGAAGGTCTGGTCGCTTCCATGGTGGGCTTTGCGCTGTTTGTGCTGGGCTTCCATTACCTCAACGCCCATGCCAGGCAGAAGCGCTGGAAGCTGGCACTGGAAACCTGGGTAATGATCCTGTTCATCACCTGGGTGATCTGGAACACGGGCGGCGTGGAAAGCCCGCTCATCAACCTGTACCTGCTCGTGATCATCATCAGTGCCATCACGCTGGGGAAGATCATCACGCTGCTGGAGATCGTGTTGATCGGTACCGCCTACTTTCTTGTCGCGTCGTACGACGATGTCAGCTATACCTATTCCGAATTCAGTCGCTTAATGATCTATTTTGCGCCATTTGTGCTGGTGGCCTACGTTACTACACTGCTGGTGTCGGATCTCTATAACGGCCGCAGGTTGTTTCAGGCACTGGCAGAAACCGACGAGTTGACGGGTCTGTTGAATCAGCGCAGCTTCATGCCGCTGTATGAGAAGGCCACTGTCGAGGCCATTGAGCACCTGCAGTCGCTTTCTGTACTGATGCTTGATATCGACAATATCCACGAAGTCAATGAACGGTATGGCCACAAGACCGGTGACCGGCTGCTCAAGACAGTTGCTGGTGTGCTCGGTGATTGTGCCCGCGTCCACGACCTGCTGTGCCGTCATGGCGGGGACGAGTTCATGCTGGTCATGCCACAACTGCCTGCCGGGCGCGCGCTTGAGCTGGGCGAACGCATCCGCAAAGCAATATCCAATACCAGTTTTGACGTCGATGGCATCAGGATCGAAACCAGCGTGAGTATCGGGCTTGCCACCTACCCCAGTCATGTAACCGATGTGGCGCAGTTGTTCGACAAGGCCAACGAATGCCTGTGGCTCAGCAAGAAGACCGGAGGCAACCGGGTGATGCATTTTGAAGCGGATATTTCTCCAACCTGACCAAGGAAACTCCGATGACTCCACGTTTCTTGCCCTTCCTTTGTGCTGCCAGCCTGGCTGCGTGCGCGCACGCGCAAGGCCCGCTGCCGGATATCCGCATCATGGACACGCAGGTATTCCCCGAAAGCCTCAGTGCAGCCAGCAATGGCACGATATACATCGGCAGCGTTGCCGGAAACGTTTACAAGGCCGAGCCCGGTACCGCAGAGGCGGACGCCTGGATCCAGCATTCACCGGACAACGGTATTCTCACCATCCTCGGCATTCTGGCAGACGAGAACAGCAATACGCTGTGGCTGTGCTCGGCACCCAATTTCTTCGGGCCTGAGCGCTCGCAGGGCGTCTCTTCGGTAATGGCCTTTGATCTGGCCAGCGGTGCGCAAAAGGGCAGCTATCCTTTCCCTGACGGCGGCACCTGCAACGATATCACCCTCGCGGAGGATGGTACGGTGCTGGCCACCGATACGCCGGGTGGCCGCATCCTGGCTCTCGCGCCTGGCGCGAGTACGCTGCGCGTGTTCGGTCAGTCGGACCTGCTGCGTGGCATTGACGGCATTGCCTTCAGTGGTGACTGGACCTTGTATGCCAACAACGTGCAAACGCAAAAGATATACCGCATCGCTGTGAACGCCGATGACACGATGGGAGCCTTGACTGAGCTGACTTTGTCGCACGAACTTGGCGGGCCGGATGGCATGCGCCTTATCGAGGGCAATCGGTTCATCCAGGCTGAGGGCACCATCGGGCGCCTCAGCGTGGTGACCATCGAGGGTGACAGCACAACGTTGACCGTGATTGATGATGCACTGGAGTCGTCGCCAGGCGCGACCGTGGTTGGCAATACGGCATACGTGCTGGAGAGCAATATCCAGTACTTGCTGAATCCGGATTTGCGCGGGCAGGAGCCGCCAGCCTTCATGGTATTGGCGCGCCCTCTGCCCTGACGGGGAACTGAGCAAGAAGAATGCGGAAGCCGGCACGTTGCCGGCTTCATCTACAGAAGGAGACTGGCATGAAACCAGCACGCAGTATCCTGGGGGCAGCTTTGCTTGCCGCGAGTTCCACGGTCTGGGCGCAGGCGCCCGGCTATCCCAGCGCCATGATCAAGGTCAAGTGTGATTACGATTGCCTGCTCGAGTATGCGAGCAACTACATCGAGGCGCTCGCGGATCGTGATTATTCGAGTGCGAGGCTTGCCCCAGGTGTGATCTTCGCCGAGAACAATGTGGTGATGCCAGTGGGCAACGATGGCCTGTGGGGCACCATCTCGGGTGTGCGCGAAGGCGAGATGATGGTGGCAGACGAACAGACCGGCAACGCGGCATGGTTCGGCATCGTGGAAGAGCATGGCAATCCAACCTATCTCGCCGTGCGCATCCAGGTGGAAGACGGACTCATCACGGAGATCGAGAGCGTGGTGAATCGTCTTCCGGACATGCCCAAGCCTTTCGGCAATCCCGATACCGTGACGCACGATCCGGTGTGGGCCGACATTCTGCCGGTTGAACAGCGTCGGTCACGTGAGCGCCTGGTTGCCGTGGCGGACGGGTACTTCAACACCGTCGAGCTGAACGATGGCGATGTCTTCACACTGTTCGATGACGATTGTGCCCGTCTCGAGAACGGCGTCTCCACCACCAGTGGTTCCACCAATGTTTCCGGTGGCGGCAATGCGGCCAACATTGCCTCCGGCTGTGAGGCCCAGTTCAGGCTTGGCATCTACCGCATCAACAAGCGCGTGCGTGACCGCCGCTACCCGCTGATCGACGAGGAACGCGGCGTTGTGCTCGGCAGTGGTTTCTTCGACCACGCCAATACCTTCGACCGCTACACCCTGACGGACGGACGCGAGATGCGCACCGTGCTGAAGTGGCCTAACTCCATCACGCTGCTGGAGGCTTTCAAGATCCGCAATGGTCGCATCTGGCGCATCGAGGCGGTGTTCACCTACGTGCCGTACTTCATGCCATCGCCGTTTATTCATCCGAAACCCGATTTCCAGACGCGCTGAGCAGGGCAGGAGACAATAATGAAAAAGACATTCCTTGCAGTATCGGTGGCGGTGCTGGGCTTGCTGGGACATGCGTCAGTGCAGGCGCAGGATCCAGACTGTGACGCGCAATGCCTGACTGGCATCGCACAGCAATACATGAATGACGTCACCGGGCAGGACAGCTCCAGCCTGCCCTGGGCCGACCGCGTGCGTTACACCGAGAACAATGTGTCCATGATGATTGGCGATGGCTTTTGGGGTGCAGGGCCATCCACCGTGCGTGAAGGTGTGTACCTCCCGGACCCGCAAACCGGCAACGTGGTGTGGTGGGGCATTACCGGCGAGCATGGCCAGGCGGCGTATCACGGCCTGCGCCTGAAGATCGAAAACCGCGAGATCACAGAAGTGGAAAGCTATCTGGGCCGCGAAGGTCAGCCGGAACTGTTTGCTGCAGTCGCTGACTACGAGCTGCACCAGGCATTCAGTTCAGATCTGCGCAATAGTGCCCGTACACCGCGTGAACGCATGGTGGCGCTGGTGGATGGCTGGTTCAACAGCCGCCAGCTGAATGACGGCAAGGTGTTTACCAGCATCGCAGACGATTGCGTACGCACGGTCAACGGACTGGACACCACAGGGGGCGAGTACTGGGCTGCGCAACTGGCCGAAGGCTGCCGCCAGCAACTGGAGCTGGGCCTGTACAAGCCGGTGGATCGCATCCGCGCGCGCCGCTACCCCGTAGTCAACGAGGAAAGCGGAGTCGTGGTGGCCCTGTCGCTGGAGGACCATGCCGTGCGTTACGTGGACTACACGAGCACTGAGGGCAAGCCGCTGAAGGTCGAAGTGGAATATCCCAACACGCGTGGCCGGCTGGAGTTGTTCAAGATCGAGAATGGTGAAATCACCCGCATCGATGGCGTGTCGGTGTTCCTGCCGTACTACATCCAGTCCCTTTGGAACGACCTGTGATCCTGTCCGCCCACTGATGTACGGCGATATAAAAAACCCGGCAGATGCCGGGTTTTTTATGCGTGCCGGATAATCAGTTGCCGGCAGGAGGAGCGATGGTAGCCGGGTCCCAATGCTCATCGGCCTTGCCATCCACGAAGCGCCAGGTGTCGAACCAGGTGGTCGTGTAGTCTTCGCCGGTCACCGGGTGCTGGTAGGTGCGCGGAAGGATTACGGTCACGAGATCGTCTTCGGCCATCACGGCGACGATGTCGGTGGTGAGCTTGTCGCAACTTTCAGTGGGCTGGCGCTTGGCTACTTCGACGAAGTAGTAGATCACGCCGGCGAGGCCGGAAGCAGCGTTCGGGTTGTGCTGGATGTAGGCATCCGTGAGCCATTCACCGGCGCGGTTCCACTGGTTGCACTGCAACAGTTCACGCATGATGTGCAGGGCGGCCTGCTTGTTGCGGTGCAGTGCCGGGTCGCTGTCGGTAAACAAGGATTCATCGGGTGTGCCAGTGACCGGGTCCTGGGCGAAGACCTGGGCGCTGAGCAGGATGGCGCCGATACCAACGGCGAGTTTGAGCAGTTTCATGGAGTGGTCCCCTTTCTGGTGTTGTTGGTGGAAACAGCTGCGCTGGCTGGCGCCAAAGCGCTGCGAGGCGGAGGGAGTATAGGGCAAGGTTTGCCGGCTTGGCCACCGCGGGGCCGGGCACGACAAGCGCTGCCGAGTTCTTCAGGCTTCCCCTGAATTTCCTCAAACAAGGCATCGTCTGCCTTGGTGCGCTTTATATAATGCATGTTAGATGCATCAATAAATGGATCCCAGACCCATGCCAAAACTCAGGCTCGGTGAGAACAGCTTCGACCTTCACGACAATGAAAGTGTGCTCGAATGTCTGCTGCGCAACCAGCAGCCAATAGCCTATGCCTGCCGCTCCGGTGCCTGTCAGTCCTGCCTGTGCAAGGCGGTACAGGGAACGCCAACCGGCAAGGCACAGTCTGGTCTCAAGGCGACGCTGCAGGCCGATGGCTATGCGCTGGCCTGCCAATGGATACCCGAGGGCGACATCGAAGTGCGCCTTCCCGGTACTGCCGAGAACGCAGTGGAGGCGCGCATCGTGGACCTGGCCTTGCTGAATGCCGGTGTCATGCGCCTGCGCCTGGCTCTGGCAGCAGATGCCAAGGGCTTCCAGTGCCGGCCCGGCCAGTACCTCAATCTCATCAATCCCGCTGGTGTCAGCCGCAGCTATTCGGTTGCCAACGATCAGCAACGTGAGGGCCTGCTCGAATTCCATGTTGCAGCTACGCAGCAGGGCTTGTTCACCTCATGGCTGTTCAGGCAGGCATGCATCGGCGACAGCCTGCATCTGCGCGGCCCGGCCGGCGACTGCTTTTATGTGCCGGACCCGGAGCAGCAATTTCCCATCCTGCTGGTGGGTACCGGCACTGGTCTCGCCCCCTTGTGGGGTATCGCCAACGACGCGCTGAACCAGGGACATCGCGGACCGCTCATGCTGCTGCAGGGCGGCACCTTGCCGGAGCGCCTTTACTACGTGGACCGACTCAGTGGCCTGCAACAGGTGCACGGTAATTTCCACTACCGCGCATTGGTGCTGCAGGGTGCCGGCAGTGATCCGCGCATCGAGCAGGGTGACCTCCTGGAAACAGCCCTGGCCAGTCTCGATCCAGCCAGACTCAAGGAAACGCGCGTGTTCCTGTGCGGCGCACCGGACTTCGTGCAAGGGCTGCGCAAGCGCATCTTCCTGAAGGGCGTGGCATCGGCCCACATCTTCTGCGATGCCTTCGTCATGCGCACGGTGACGGCAGTCTGAATACCGGCATTCCCCGGTAAAGCAGTCTCAGCCCCTCTTTGGCTTACCTTCTGCTGTCGTGCTGAAGTATGATCTTGCGGCCTGCCGATGCGCGCCGGCAGCATGATCAAGATAAAAATGACAACTACAGAGGGAACCCTTCCATGCTGACCTTCCGCCCCCGTGCCGTACTGCTACCCCTGCTTGCCCTGCTTGCCACCAGTCAGGCCGTTGCGCAGGACTGCGATCGCGCGTGCCTGCAACAACTCACCGACAGCTATATTACCGCCGTTGCTGCCAACGACACCGCTGCTGCCAACCTCATGCCGGGCTACCGCCAGACTGAAAACACCGAGGCCAAGCGGGTTGGTACCGGTGTGTGGGAGTATGTCACCGGTGTCGCCGGAGAGCCGCGCAGCTACCTCGATCCCGTCACGGGCCAGGCGCTGTGGTTCGGTGTGGTTGAAACGGTCGGGCGTCCGCAGGAAGTGGCGATGGTGCGACTGAAAGTGGTGGACCGCCAGATCGCCGAAGCCGAGTGGTACATGACCGCCCCGATGCTGGGCTCCATGAACGGTCCAGCCGAACCCGACGGTACCGGCCAATTGATGGCGAACCCGGTCTACCTGCTGGAAAGCCCGCCACGCGTGCGCAGCGTCAGTATGCCGGAACGCCTGTCGCGCGCCTCGCTGCTGGGCATCGCCAACAGCTATTTCGACGGCCTCACCGAAAATGACGGTTCGCTGGTACTGGCGCATCCAGACTGTTTCCGTGCCGAGAACGGCGTGCTGGTGACGGGACGCCCGCTGGCCGAGGGTGCCACCGATGGCTACAACGGCATGAGCAACTGCGCATCCAATTTCGGTAATTTCAATATCTCGCTGGTGTCGGAGCGCCGTTTTCCCCTCGTGGACGAAGAGCAGCAGGTGGTGGTCACCTCCGCGATCTTCATGCGCAATGCCAACGGCTTCCAGCGCCGCTGCGTGTTCCTCGAGATCTTCTATGTGGAAGAGGGCCTGATCTCGGAAATCTACTCCGTGATCTACTACCCCGAACCAGGTGCTCCGGCACCCAACTGGGAGCCCTACAACGGCAACTGGCCGCTGCCGGCCGATTTTGGCGACGCCCGCTGAGTCTGCTGCCATTGCAGTTGCCAAGCATGGTGTCTTCCATTACTTTGGGCGCCGTAGTCAAAAAATACCCATACTTACAACTACAGCTTAACAAGGGGGATTCATGCAGCAGCCGAACGCCAACGCACAATGGGATACCAACTACGAGTGGAAGATCATCCTTCTCCTCAGCCTGACCTTCGGCCTGGTAGGCCTCGATCGCTTCATTCTTCCCGTGATCCTGCAAGCGCCAAACTCTACCATGGCAATGGATCTTGGCCTCACACCGGAAGACGGAGGCGCTCTGGCTGGCTACCTCGGCATGGCCTGGGGTATTTCGGCCTTCGTCATGGGCTATATGGCCGACACTCTGGGACGCCGTGCCGTACTGGTGCCAGCCATCGTGGTTTTTTCTCTCATGTCCGTGTTCAGTGGTCTGGCTTCGTCCATTGTCATGCTGGTCTTCGTGCGCGTGATCATGGGACTGGCCGAAGGTCCGGTAGCCTCCACTGGTGTGGCGGTGGCATTTGAAGCCTCCAAGCCATCCCGACGCGGACTGAACAACGGCATTTTCCAATGCATGATTTCATTGTTCGGCCTGGCGCTGGCGCCAATCATCGCAGCCCGTTTGCTGAACTCCTATGAATGGCACGTGGTCTTCATGCTGGTCGGTATCCCCGGGTTGATCATTGCTGCCGTCATGTGGTTTGTGATCCGTGAGCCGATCAAGAATGCCGCGTCCCAGATGAAAGATGCAGCAGCAGGTTTTTCACTTTCCGGGATGGTGAAATCCGTTTCCGGGATGTTTGGCCACCGCAATTCAAAGGTGGCCCCACTGACCCTGATCTGTGCCATGGGGGGAATCTTCGTACTTGCGGCACTGATGTTCGCTTATCTTACGGCGCCAGACGTAGCCGGTGGACTCGGGCTTGACACGATCACTGCCAGTTATGTCTTTTCGGCATTGGGGGTAGGTGGCTGTATCGGTCAGTTCGCCATGCCGGCACTGTCGGATGTGCTGGGGCGTAAGCTGACTACCCTGCTCTCCTACATTCTTGCAGCACTGTTCCTGTTCGCCTTTTCGCAGACTGGTCCCGAGAGCACCACGATATTGTGGGTGCTGCGGTTTGGTGCCTCCCTGTTCAATTTTGCCGCCCTGGCAATCCTGGCTGGCCCGGTGGCAGCTGAAGCAGCACCACCCGGCATGGTGGCCTCCATGGCCGGCTTCGTCATCTTTGCCGGGGAATTCATCGGAGGGGGTATCAGTCCCATCATCGCAGGCGGTCTGGCTTCAGCTTATGGACTGAAAGCAGCACTTTACTTTGCTACCTGCGGTCTGGTGCTGGGCTTCTTCGTAGCACTGTTTCTGCAAGAAACTGCGCCGAGTAAATCCGGCCGAGCGTAAGTTCGCACGACCAGCAAGACAAGCAAGCCGGGGCAGGAACACTGCTCCGGCTTTTTTTGCTTTCCTTGGCGAGCTTGGCGCCCCTTGGCGTCTTGGCGAGAAAAATCGGTCACTCCACCACAATGGGTGGCAGGGCCTACAGGTGTGCTGCGGCGACCACAAGGCGCGCTGCAGGGCCAGTGACATAATTTCTCGCCAAGACGCCAAGGGGCGCCAAGCTCGCCAAGGGAAAAGCCGAAATGGAGCTGGCTGATCGCCTGCCCAAAGTGAGGCTGAGCGACTATGATGCAGCCCATGCACGTACGCACTCCCTCTTACTCGTTCCGGCAAAAGCCTGCAGCCCTTGGCGTGGCCGTCTGTGCCGAATGCGACCTCGTGGTCCGGATTCCTGCGCTGATGCCTGGCAGCCGCGCCAGCTGTCCGCGCTGCGGCTATCACCTCGCCAGCGCCTACCGTGATGCAATCGAGCGCATCCTGGTGTTCAGCCTCAGCGGGCTGCTGTGTCTGCTGTACAGCGCAGTCTTTGGTTTCGTCGATCTGTCTGTCATCGGGCAGCAGCGCGCCATCACGCTGATCGAAACCGTGGAAGTGCTGTATGGCCTTAATGAACCGGTGTTGGCGCTGATTTTGTTGGGTGTGGTGTTGGGGCTGCCGCTGTTGTTCCTGGCGGCCTTGTTCGCGCTGGCATTCAGTTTAAGGCGAGGCAGCGCCGGGCCCCGCACGATCCTGCTGCTGCGCTTCGTGGGCTGGATACACTTCTGGAACATGGCGGAGATTTTCCTGCTGGGCATTCTGGTAAGCATGATAAAAGTGGCTGCCATGGCAGACATCGGCATCGGCTTGGGTTTTTACAGCTACGCTCTGTTCAACCTCTTCATGCTGACTGCCGTGCTGCACTTCGATCCGCATCATATCGGAGTGCTGATCCGTCAGCAGGCACGGCAGCGTGCCATTGCCCGCAGCAGTAATGCGAGGACAGGTGTCAATGTCGCGCTTGGCTGAACAGCATCTGGCGGGGTGTCGTCACTGCGGCGAGGTGCAACCCGCGCACCGGAGCCACTGCCGCTTCTGCCGGCAGTCCTTGCATGCAGGGCGCGGCCGCAATCTTCAGACCACTGCCAGTCTGCTGCTGACGGCGTTGATCCTGTACCTGCCCGCGAACCTGCTGCCTATCATGAATACCATGCAGCTGGGCAAGACTACCGAAGCCACTATCGTCTCGGGTGTCGTGCTGTTGTGGGAGCATGGATCGTACGCCATTGCTGCAATCATCTTCATCGCCAGCGTGGCGGTGCCATTGGCCAAGTTCGCAGCCCTGCTGTTTTTGTGCCTGAGACAGAGCAGCATCACGGCGGTAGGTCCGGCGCAACGCATCCGCATC
>JBIIWP010000031.1:0-29207 GCA_044338855.1 Pseudohongiellaceae bacterium
GGCGCTGGTCCATGGTGGACGTGTTCGTAGTCGGCTTCCTCGCGGCGCTGATCCAGATGGGTAATCTGCTCACCATCCGTCCCGGCCCGGCTGCACTCGCATTCGCCGGTATGGTGTTGTTTACCATGCTTGCCGCCAACAGCATTGATCCACGTGAATTCTGGAAGGAGGATGTATGAACCAGGATGAACTGGCAGCGGTACCCGAAGCCACCTTGGCGCCTTTGAAGCGTCTTTCCGGCCTGTGGTTGATACCCTTGCTGACCCTGCTACTGGGTCTGGGCATGATCTACCAGAACTGGGCCGGTCGCGGACCTCTGATCAGCATAAGCTTTCCCACGGCGGCGGGTCTGGAGGCAGGCCAGACCCTGATTCGCACGCGCGAAGTGGAAATCGGCCGGGTCGAGGACATCACGCTGAATGCGCAGGTAGACGGTGTCATCGTCACGGCGCGCATCGACAAGGAGTTCAGTGCCTTGTTGGCTGAGGATTCGGCGTTCTGGGTTGTGGAGCCGACCATCAGTCTGTCCGGTGTGTCTGGACTCAATACGCTGGTCAGCGGCCAGTACATCCGCTTCGAGCCCGGCAGCTCGGCACGAGTCAGTGAAGACTTCACCGGTTTGGCGCAGGCGCCACTGACACCCGCAGGCACACCCGGCCTGCGCCTGACTTTGACCACGGACCAGGATTACGCATTTGCCAAGGGCGATCCCATCATGCATCTGGGTCTGCGCGTAGGGAAGATAGAGGATTTCCGGTTTGACGTGGATACCGGCCGCATCTATTACGACGCCTTCATCGAGGCGCCATTCCATGAATTGGTCAACGCCAATACACGCTTCTGGAAGAACAGTGCCTTGCGCGCTGAGGTGAGCAGTGCCGGTTTCGAGCTCGAGGCGGCCTCGCTGAACTCGGTGCTGACAGGTGGCATCTCCTTTACTACGCCGGCCGGCGAATTCGTCGATGAAGCCGCCCCGGCCCAGCAGACCTATTACATCTACCCGGGCCGCAACGCCATAGCAGATCGCCAGTTCGAGTACGGCGTGCGCTACTGGGTGATGCTCGAAGGCAGTGTCAGTGGCCTCGCCGTGGAGGCACCAGTGATGTACCGCGGTATCCAGGTGGGACATATCCTGCGCATCGACTATGTGCCGCAGGGGCGCAACCTGCTGGATCCCACGCTGGATCTGCCGGTTCTGATCGAGATCCATCCGGGCCGGCTCGGCCTGCCGGATGCAGCTGCCAGCCTGCAGCGGGCAGAAGATGATATCGAGACCTGGATTCGCCAGGGCCTGTCTGCCACGACACGTTCGCAGAACCTGCTGTTGGGCCAGCAGTATATCGAGCTGGTCTACGGTGCGCCGCCCGGCGACGACGAGCTTGAACTGTACCGGGAGCTCGTAGTGATTCCCAGCGGGGTGGACACCATCCAGAAGTTCACTGACAGCATCGAGGAGCTCATTACCAAGTTGAACCAGCTGCCGATCGAGGGCGTGCTGGGCAGCGTGGAACAACTCGCACGCGATGCCTCGACCACGCTGGCGCAGATCGAGCGCCTGGCAGAGGCGGGCAGTACTGCGCTCGGCAGCGACCAGAACGCCGTGCTGCTGGGTCAGTTGGAGGCGACACTCGGCGCCGTACAGCGCCTCGCCGACAGCTATGCCGATGATTCGCGCGCGAGTCGTGACCTGCAAGGCATGCTCGACAGTGTCACACAACTGGCTGATGAGCTGCGTCCGCTGGCAGTCGAACTCAGGAACAAACCCAGTAGTCTCGTGTTCCCCGGCAGCACCGGGCCGGAACGCGAACCCCGGAGGCAAAAACCGTGAGAATTGTCGTACTGTTCCTGTTTGTGTTGCTGGCAAGTTGTCGCTCGGCCGACATGCCGCTGACCTGGTACGTGCTGGCACCGACTCCTGCAGCCAGTGCTGCCGCACCCGCGCCGGTCGACGATGGCCCTGTGCTCGTCATCGAACGCGTTGAACTGGCAGAGTTCCTGCGTCAGGCCGGGCTGGTGCTGCAGACGGGGCCGCAGCAGCTACAGCTCTCGCGCCAGCATCTGTGGGCGCAGGGCCTGGATGAAGCCTTGCCGCGCCTGCTGCTGCAGGAACTGCAGCGGCAGACGCCACGGCATCGCATCCTGCTGGCGACCGACCATGCGCCGGATCCAGCCTGGCGCCTGCGCCTGCAGGTCGATGCCTTTCACGCGCTGGATACGGGGGAGGTGGTATGTGCCGGACGTTTCCAGCTGATCGAAGCGGCAACTGGCAACAGTCGCGTGCGTGAATTCCGTTTCACGGCAGGCCTGCAAGATGACGGCCACGCGCACGCCGTGGCGCAGTTGGCGGGCTTGACGCAGGAGCTGGCGGCTCTGGTGGCGCAGGAGCTGATGGCAGACTAGCCCGCGGCGCCACTCGCACGCCGCAGCACCTCACGTAAGCCCAGCGCCCGCTGTCCCGTCACCAAAGCCACATGGTTGCTGCACACCGAGAAGAACTGGCGCTTGATCGCCATCTCGTAGGTAATCATCTCGTTGCCGGCCCACGCGTTGGTAACTTCGTTCATCATGCCTTCCTGGTAGTCGCGGTTCACGCCCATGGCGTCGAACATCGCGAGCTTTTCCTGATGGCTCACGTTCACGTAGCGGATGGGTTTGCCGCTTTCCTCGCTGCAGATGCGCGTGATGTCGGCGAAGCTCAGCAGCTCGGGGCCGGTGACTTCATAGATGGCGTTCTCGTGCTGCCAGGGTTTGCGCAGGATGGCGGCAGCGATGCGCGCGCAATCGTCCTTGGCCACGGGGGCGACCAGGCCGTCGCCGGTGCTGGCCACAATGCTGCCCATGGCCACTCCCATCGGCAGCAGCATTTGCGCGACGACGTCGGCATACCAGGAATTGCGCAGGATGCTGTAGGTGAGGCCGCTCTTCAGCAGCACCCGCTCGGTCGCCAGGTGCTCCTGCCCCGAAAGCGATGGCGTTTGCGGCTGGATGCCGCAGCTCGATGTATACACCACATGTCCGATACCCACGGCCGCGGCTGCCTTGATGGCGTTGCTGTGCTGCTGCGGGCGCTTGCCGATGCTCAGCGTGCTGATCAGCATCAGCACTTCACCGCCCTTCATCGCTTGTTTGAGGCCTTCGGTGTCGTCGAAGTCGGCCTTGCGCACTTGCGCACCCTGCGCGGCCAGCGCCTGCAGTGAGGCCGGGGTTCGGGTCAGCAATATCAGGCGTGAAGCAGGAACGTGCTGCAGGAGGAGGGCAGTAATGCGCTTGCCCAGGTCGCCGGAGGCGCCACTGACTACGATGCTCATGGGTGGACTCGCTGTGGGTTGATATTGATGCGTGCGGAACCGCGGCGTGCTAGCAGGTCGTGGCAGGCACCTGCAGTCCCAATGTGTCAAAGGTAACCGGCGCCTGCGGCATACTGCAACCCAACTGCTGCAATGTCGGTGACTGCAGCAGCGGGTCCTCTGCCGCCGGATCGGCACGCAATTTCAGATGCGCGAATACCGGGCGACGCGAGGCCAGCGGCGCGAGCTGCGTGCCAGTGTCGCGCAGGCCGGCAGCGTGGATCTTCATGCGTACTGAGGCGCGCACGTTGCCGCCGATGGTGAGGATCTGGCCCTTGTCGGGATCCACCTGCACCACGATGTCACAGTGGGTGCGGGCACCCTCGCCGAGTTGGGCGCGACGCTGCTGCAGCGTGCGGTACAGCGGGCGCAGGCCGTTGCAAAGCAGGTCGCCGGGAGCAACGATGGCTTCACCGGGCTCATAGGCATGATAGGCGGCCGTGGTGTCCCCGCTGTCACGCGCGCGGATGGCCTGGTCGATGTAGCTGTGGTGGGCGATGGCGCGCTGGAACTCGTTGCTTTCGTCGAGACCGCTCTCACACATCACCCAGGAGATGAAGGCCGCGGACCAGGGATCGCGCCAGCGTGAGCCCAGACCGGCAGGTTCCTGCCAGGCGTCGTTCTGGCGGTTCAGGATCCAGTCGCTGCCGGGGATGGCGGCCCAGTAGCCGCCGACGGTATTGGCGACCTGCAATACTTCGTCCGGATGCAGCGCCAGGCGCCAGCGCGGTCGTGCATTTTGCGCGGAGGCTGCGGCCGGTTCGTCTGGCTCGTTGCGCAGGTCGTCTACCAGGAAACCGAAAAAGGCCCATTCCTGCACGGCCGTGTAGACGATGCGCTCCCGTACTCCGGCAGCAGGCAGACTGCGGCAGCTGCGTTCAACGATGCGCAGCGAGCCGGGCACGCCACTGACGCGCTGGTCCGGTGGCGTGACGGCCAGCAGCGAGGCTGCGAGGCGCGGCAGGTTCGGCGTCTGCACGATGGACTGGTGCGTGGCGTCCTGTGCCAGCAAGGGCGCGCTGGCGAGCAGCGCACCCAGAATCAAGTAACCTGAGCCCTTGAAAGTCATGGGGCGGGCTTGAACGCAAGCAGTACGTTGCCGGGCACGCCCATGAGGCCGTAGCCACTTTGCACGAACAACATGCCATTCGCGGCCCAGATCGAGAAGTTGTCGATGGCGCCGCCTTTGGCTTCGACACCGTTCAGGGTGTCGAAGGGACGTGCGGTGTCGAAGCTGAAGAGCGGCTCGCCGCGCTGGGCATCAAAAATTTTCACGTAGCCATCGTTGCTGCCCTGGATCACAGCGCCGTCGACCAGCAGGGTTGCTGCGCTCATGCCGGTGTTCTCGCAGTTGCGCAGCTGCAGCTTGCGCTCCTCGGTGCAGGTGGCTTGGTGCAGGTAGGACCAGAGGATATTGCCGTTGTTCACATCCAATGCATGCAGGCCGGGTGCAGCGCCATCAGCCGTGGGGCCGGTGCTGAGATTGTTGGGCGCAAATACGCGCGTGCCATCGAAAGCCATCGCCCAGTGGATACCACCCATGGCACCGCCGGGGCCGACTTTGGTATCCCACACGAGTTCGCCATTGTCGGGATTCAGTGCCCATACCACGCCGTTCTTCTGGCCACCCAGCACCAGTTCGCTGCCGTCACTGCGCTGCGCCAGCATCAGGGCGGCACCGAAGTCCCAGTCCTTGTTGATGCTGTAATCGGGCGGGCAGTTGGGACCGGTGGGATCGTTCATGCAGCCGGTGAGGAAGATGTCGTTGGGCGTGGCCTGGAACTGCCAGGCCACGGAGCCGTCGCTCATGCGTAGCGCGATGATTGCATCTGAAGTATCAGTGGCCGGGTGCGAGGTGTTTTCGCCGGTGCCCACGTAAATCAGACCACGCTTCTCATCGATGGCGGGGGCAGTCCAGATCGGCGCACCGGAGGGCCCCCACTGCTGCGTGCCGACGCGGCTGATGGCGGTGGGCTTGGCGTCTTCCATCGTGTGGTAGACCCAGGCACGCGAGCCATCGTTGACGTTCAGCGCGACAACTGCGCCATGGCTGGTGCAGCACTCGTAGTCGGGCGTGGCACCCATGTTCAGTTCACCCGAGGAAATGGGCACGAACACACGGTCGCCATACAGCACTGGCATCGCCGTGACGTTCGACACACTGGTGACTTTGACGCTGACGTCCCAGATCACTTCGGCCGTGATGGCGTTCATCAGCAGCACGTGCGCCGCGTTGTCGGCAAATACGAGTGCCGGCGTACCGTCAGCCAGTGAGTGGTAGCCGATGGTGGTGCGCAGCGGGATATCGTGCTGGTAGACCCATTTCACGCAGGGGCTGTCGCCGCCGATGTCCATGGCGAAGAGCTGGCCGGAATCGACAATGGGGTAGTACATGGTGTTGCCGACGATGGCCGGCTGCGAGCGCATGTTGGCGGTTTGCGGAAAGCCCAGCGACCACGCGAGTTCGAGCTTGCCGAGATCCGAAGTGGTGAGCCCGGCCTCTTCAGCGCTGAGCTGGCGGTGGTTCTGCAGGTCGAAACCCTGGGTCCAGATCGTGGGCGTGCCGGTGTCGACGTCGATGCGCTCGACGGGGCAGGTGTGGTTGGCGATCCAGCCATTGTCGATGTCGGCCGTGGCACTGAGGTAGGCAACGACGTCGTCGACCTGCTGCTCAGTGAGAGCTGCTGCCTGCACCTTCATCTTGCCGTGCGTCAGCGCGTGTGACACGGCACGCGGACCCATGCGCTTCAGCGTGTCGATGGGCGGCGACTTGGTCACTTCGGGATTGGCGTGGCAGGCGGCGCAGGCTTCGTTGTAAACGGTTTCGCCGGCGCTGTTGGATTCGGCTTCGATGAACTGGGCGCCGGCCGTGAGGCTGGCAGACAGCGTGAGCAAGAGTAGTGCGGATTGTTTCAGCATCATTGTTGGTGGTCCCCCTCAAGTACGCCAGTTTTATCACAGACACCTGGCGCCTGTCCCCGGGACCAATGGCTGGGGTTCTCGCGGGGCTTTTGGGTAGGCGGGGGAGTGACAGGTCCGGGGTGCTTCGCTACGGGTCTTGCCTGGAGGACTGGGGTGGTGGCTTTGTTTGCGGGGAGTGACTGATTTTTCTCGCCAAGGGCGCCAAGGGGCCAAGACGCCAAGAGTGTGGTCCAGACGATCAGTGCCGTGTCTTTTTAAAAAATCCCGCGGGAAACTATCCGATCTGCATTTATCAGCGGATCTCTTGGCGTCTTGGCCCCTTGGCGCCCTTGGCGAGAAAAATGGTCACTCCCGCCCACCGCGTGGCACCCGCTGCGGATGAGCCCGGAACCCCGGCCCACCCCAGGTTCAGGCGCGGGCCGCGATGAAGCGGAGGCGCAACTGCTTTTCGGCTTCGATGATGGCAAAGAGGATGATGCCAACGCCAATGACTAGCAGCAGGTCCCGCAGACTCACGGCTTCCGTGGCAAACACCTGCTGCATGAAGGGCAGGTAGGTGAATGCCAACTGGCCCAACAGTACCAGTGCAATGGCCAGCCATACTGCGCGTGTACCCTTGAGCATGTCCCAACTCACCTGCGTTTCATGGAAATTGCGGATGAACAACAGGCTGAATACCTCCATCACGACGAGTGTGTTCACCGCAATGGTACGTCCTGCTTCAACCGAATAGCCCTGATCCATGGCGTAGGCATACATGCCGAACACGCCACAGACAAACAGGGCTGACACCAGCAGCACATACCAGACGAGTTCGCCGGTGAGGATGGGCTGGTTGCGCGGACGCGGCGGACGCTTCATCACATTGATTGCAGGTGGTTCAAATGCCAGCGAAATACCGAGTGTCACGGCTGTCACGAGATTGACCCACAGGATCTGGATCGCGGTGATCGGCATGGACATGCCCATCAACAAGGCAAACATGAGGGTGCTGGCTTCACCGGCGTTGGTGGGAAGCGTCCAGGAGATCACCTTGGTGAGGTTGTCATAGACTGTGCGGCCCTCTTTCACGGCTGCGACGATCGATGCGAAATTGTCATCGGCCAGAACCAGCTCGGAGGCTTCCTTGGCGGCTTCGCTGCCCTTCAATCCCATCGCGATACCGGCATCGGCACGTTTCAGCGCAGGGGCATCATTGACGCCATCGCCAGTCATGGCAATGGTCTTGCCGTGCGACTGCAATGCCATGACCAGCCTCAGTTTGTGCTCGGGGCTAGTGCGGGCAAAGATGTCGGTGTCCATTATTTCTGCTGCCAGACGGGCATCGTCCATGTTGTCGAGGTCCGCACCCGTCAGCACCTTGTCGACATTCTGCAAGCCGATCTGACGTCCTATCGCGGCAGCGGTGCCGGCATGGTCACCCGTGATCATCTTGACGCGGATGCCGGCATCACGGCATTCGGCTACTGCGGTGATGGCTTCCGCGCGTGGTGGGTCGATCAGTCCGGTCATGCCCAACAGGATCAGGCCCTGCTGCAGGTCTTCATGCTGCAGAACCGTGTGCTCGGCCAAAACCGGCTTGATTGCAAAAGCCAGAACCCGCTGGCCCTGGTTGGCGATCTGCTCGGCCCGTTCATGCCACCAGGCGCGGTCCAGTTCCATCACCTCATCAGCATCACCGCGCTGGCCGCTACAAAGCGACAGCAGGCGCTCCGGCGCTCCTTTCACGAAAATGAAGGCTGCATGTTCGTGATTGTGGTTCAGCGTAGCCATGAAGCGGTGCTTGGAATCGAAGGGGATGGCATCGGTTCGTGTCCAGCGCCGGCGCAGGGCACGCAGATCCAAGCCCGCTTTTCCTCCCAGAGCAAGAAGCGCCCCCTCCATCGGATCGCCCTCGACCTGCCACTGCTGGCCTGCTTCCGAGAGTTCCGCGTCATTGCACACCACGGCCGCCAGAGCCAGTTCACCCAGCTCGGCGCAGGAAGCGGCTTCGACGTCCTGCCCAGCGCAGGCAAAGTTGCCAAACGGTGCGTAACCCGTGCCTGTGACCGTGTAGAGCTCCTGGTGCGTCAATACGCTCGATACCATCATCTCGTTGCGGGTGAGGGTGCCGGTCTTGTCCGTGCAGATGACCGAGACCGAACCCAGCGTCTCGATGGCGGGCAGGCGTCGGACGATGGCGTTGCGTCGGGCCATGCCCTGCACGCCAATGGCCAGCGTGATGGTAAGGACAGCCGGCAGGCCTTCCGGAATGGCGGCCACGGCAAGTCCCACCACAACCATGAATATCTCGGAGAACGCGAAGTGCTCCACGAAGTAACCAAAGGCCAACAGTGCGGCTGACAGGATGAGGATGAGAACGGTCAGCCAGCGCGCGAAAATGTCCATCTGCTTGATCAGCGGTGTCGTCAGCATCTCCACTGAGGACAGCATGCCGCTGATGCGTCCGATCTCGGTGGCAGCACCCGTGGCGACCACTACACCCTTGCCCTGGCCACTCGTCACGAGCGTGCCGCTGAATGCGAGGCAAGTGCGATCGCCCAATGCAGATTCCGCCTTCACGCCATGAATCTGCTTCTGTACCGGGACGGACTCTCCGGTCAGGATGGCCTCCTGCACCTGCAAGCCATGCGCTTGCAGCAGGCGCAGGTCGGCGGGCACACGATCTCCTGCTTCGAGCAATACGATGTCACCCGGCACCAGGGTTTCTCCGGGCACACTGCGCCGTTCGCCGTTGCGCATCACGGCGGCATTCGGTGCCAGCATCTTGCGGATGGCTTCCATGGCCTTTTCTGCCTTGCCTTCCTGAATGAAGCCGATGATGGCATTGACCAGTACCACGGCCAGGATCACCCAGGTATCGACCAGATGATCCAGCAGTGCCGTGATGGCGGCAGCGCCCAGCAACACGTAGATCAGCACATTGTGGAAGTGCAGCAGGAAGCGCACCACAGCGCTGCGTCGGGTTTGCTCCGGCAGGCGGTTGTAGCCATGCCGCTGCAGCCTCGCTGCAACTTCCTCTGCGTCCAGACCATCGCTGGAGGATTGCTGCTCCTCGAGGACGACCTTCGCGTCGAGTACATGCCAATCGCGCACCGGATTCTTCTCAGGTGATTGCTGCATATCTGGAATCTCCGTACTGCAATTCATTGCGTGGACGTTTTGAGAGTAACCACGGCAGTACGTGAAGTCCAATCAAATCCGGGAGGCTTTGTGCTAGATCAATTCCTTGATTGCCAACGTGATTTGCTTGGCGAACCATGTGTGGAATGGATCGAATGTCACAGCCCGGGGTTCCGGTCAGGACACGCCCCTGTGAGGCAGTCGTGGCAATTGAGTGCTGGTATCTGGTTGTCAGCAGGGCCATGATGAAAACGCAATGATGCATTCGACAAACGAACAGGGGATCAGCATGTCAACAGACCAGACCAGCGCGGGCGGCAAGTGCCCGGTGATGCACGGTGGCGCAACCGCTACCGGCATGTCCAACATGGAGTGGTGGCCCAAGTCACTGAATCTCGACATCCTGCACCAGCATGACCGCAAGACCGATCCGCTGGGCGACAATTTCAGTTACCGAGAGGCGCTGAAGACCCTCGATGTGAAGGCGCTGAAGCAGGACCTCCATGCCCTGATGACCGATTCGCAGGACTGGTGGCCGGCCGACTGGGGCCACTATGGCGGGCTTTTCATCCGGATGGCCTGGCACGCGGCGGGCACCTACCGCATTGCCGACGGTCGCGGAGGTGCCGGCAGCGGCAACCAGCGCTTCGCACCAATCAACTCCTGGCCCGACAACACCAACCTCGACAAGGCGCGGCGCCTCTTGTGGCCCATCAAGAAAAAGTACGGCAACAAGCTGAGCTGGGCCGATCTGCTGATCCTTGCCGGCAACGCCGCCTATGAATCCATGGGGTTGAAGACTTTCGGCTTTGGCTTTGGTCGTGAGGACATCTGGCATCCACAGCACGACACCTACTGGGGCTCCGAAAAGCAATGGCTGGCACCCAGCGGCAGCGAAGGCAGCCGCTATTCCGGTGAGCGCGATTTGGAGAATCCATTGGCCGCTGTGATGATGGGCCTGATCTACGTAAACCCGGAAGGCGTGGACGGCAAGCCCGATCCACTGAAAACGGCGCAGGATGTGCGCGTGACCTTCCTGCGCATGGCTATGGACGACGAGGAGACCGTGGCACTGACCGCGGGTGGCCATACTGTCGGCAAGTGTCATGGCAATGGTAACGCTGCCCTGCTGGGGCCGGATCCCGAGGCCGCCCCGCTGGAAGACCAGGGCTTTGGCTGGCTCAACAAGACCATGCGTGGCATTGGCCGCAACACCGTCACCAGCGGCATCGAAGGTGCGTGGACCACGCATCCGACCAAATGGGACAACGGCTATTTCCACTTGTTGCTGAATTACGACTGGGAGCTCAGGAAGAGTCCCGCCGGCGCCTGGCAATGGGAGCCGGTCAACATCAAGGAAGCCGACAAGCCCGTCGACGTCGAGGATCCGTCCATCCGCCACAACCCGGTCATGACGGATGCCGACATGGCCATGAAGATGGACCCGGCCTACCGCAGGATTTCCGAGCGCTTTGCCAGCGACCAGGCTTATTTCAGCGAAACCTTCGCGCGCGCGTGGTTCAAGCTGACGCACCGCGACATGGGCCCGAAGGCACGCTATATCGGCCCGGAAGTACCGCAGGAAGAGTTGCTGTGGCAGGACCCCGTTCCTGCCGGTAACAAGGGCTTCGATGTGGCGGCGGCCGAGGCGAAGATCGTTGCCAGTGGTCTCTCCGTCAGTGAGCTCGTCAGCACCGCGTGGGACAGCGCGCGCACTTTCCGTGGTTCCGACAAGCGCGGTGGCGCCAACGGTGCCCGCATTCGTCTCGACCCGCAGAAGCACTGGGAAGGCAACGAGCCTGCACGTCTGGCCAAGGTACTGAAGGTGCTGGAAGGCATCGCGAAAGACAGCGGCGCCAGTGTGGCGGACTTGATCGTGCTGGGCGGCAACGTTGGCATCGAGCAGGCAGCCAAAGCGGCGGGTGTTGCGATCAGCGTGCCCTTCGCTGCAGGCCGTGGCGATGCCAGCCAGGCGCAGACCGATGTGGACTCGTTCGAGGTGCTGGAACCCGTGCATGATGGCTACCGCAACTGGCTGAAAAAGGACTACGTGGTCACTGCCGAGGAACTGCTGCTGGACCGCACGCAGCTGCTGGGTCTCACCGCACCCGAGATGACGGTGCTGGTTGGTGGCATGCGCGTGCTGGGCACCAACCACGGTGGCAGCAAGCATGGCGTGTTCACGGATCGCGTGGGCACCCTGAGCAACGACTTCTTCGTGAACCTGACTGACATGCGGTATGCGTGGATGCCGGCGGGCTCCAACCTGTACGAGATCCGCGAGCGCAAGAGCGGCGCGGTGAAGTGGACGGCGACGCGGGTGGATCTGGTGTTTGGTTCCAACTCCATCCTGCGCGCCTACGCCGAAGTGTATGCGCAGGACGACAACCGGGAGAAGTTCGTGAAGGACTTCGTGGCGGCCTGGACCAAGGTCATGAACGCAGATCGTTTCGATCTGCTCTGAGAGGAGGCAATACGGATGAAAGCAAACGTAGGGGGTATCGACAGGATCGTGCGGGTCGTCCTGGGCCTGTTACTGGTGTCACTGGCGGCCCTGGGGATTATCGGGCCGCTGGGCTGGATCGGTGTGGTGCCCTTGCTGACGGGCCTGTTCAACTTCTGCCCGCTGTATCCACTGCTGGGCATCTCCACCTGCAAGAAGCCCTGAACCTGAACCAATTGTAGGGGCGGGCCCCCCCGCCCCCCCCTCTTGCAACGTCAACCAGACCACGGGCGGGCACGGGGGCCCGCCCCTGCGGTTACGCCAGGGCTTTTTCGAACAGTGCCAGCGTGCGGCTCCATGCGCGTTCGGCCTGCTCTTCGTGGTACACCGCCGAATCGGGCGGGCACCAGCCGTGCAGCGTGCCGGCGTACACTTCAATCTCGGCGTCGAGTCCGGTGGCCGTGAAGCTCTCCTTCAGAATGTCCTTGGCCATCGGCTCGGCGGCATCGTCGTTTTCGGCGATGGCGATGAGGAAGCTGGCCTTCATCTGCGGGATCAGCAGGTGTGGGCTGTTGTCGGCGTCAGTGGCCAGACCACCGCCGTGGAAGGAGCCCGCAGCGCCAACGCGTTCCGGTACGGCAGCTGCCGTACGCATGATCATGGGGCCACCCATGCAGTAACCGGTCGTGCCGACCTTGCGGTTGGTGTCGACGGCGGCCTGCTGGTCCAGCCAGCCAATGAAGGCGCGCGCATCAATGAAGTGGGTTTCGGCATTCAGCGCCTGTGCCATCGGCATGACTTTTTCGCGCACTTCGGGCTGCTGGAAGCTGGCACCTTCGGCCACTACCGGCGAACGCGCGCTGCGGTAGAAGGGATTCACCACCAGCACGGCATAGCCCGATTCAGCCAGACGCTTGCCCATGGCACGGAACGCGGGACGCAGGCCGAGAATGTCGGGCCATACCAGCACGGCGGCGCTGGCGCCGGCAGCGGGATGTACGAAGTAGCAATCAGCGGTGCCGTCAGGCGTGGTGATTTCCACATCCTGCTCAGTGACGGCTTGCGCATTGGCAACAGCTGGCAGCATGAAGCTGGCACCAGCACCGGCACCGAGCGCGGCGAACTGCCGGCGGCTCAGGGTTTTGGCCTGCAACTGCTGCAGGAACGCGGTGGAGTCCTTGAGTGTATCCATATCGCACATGCGGTTGTTCTCCTCTGAAAACGATGGGGGCTGCGGTTCTGTTTGTTCGGGCCGGCAAGCACAGGTGCTGACGCGGGAGACCTGACACTCTCACGCCACGCGGATGCAGGTCAAGGGCGTGCCAGGCCTGCTGCACGATATGTTGTCACGACAGCGGTGCAGGCATTGGGTTTGCCGGGGGAGCTGGTAGACTAGGGCCCGTCCAGCACTCCCCAAAATAATCAACAACGGAGTCTCTCCATGTCCAAGAAACCCGAATCCGACCAGAGCGTTACCAGCCGTCGTTCCTTCATCGGGGGCACCCTGGGTGCCGCCGCCGGCCTTGGGGCTGCTGGTTTGCTGGGGGCCGCTGCCGCGGCCCAGGCGCAGCCGCCGGCTGGTGCTGGTGGTCCGCCTCCGGGTGCCGCTGCACCGGCGGCCAATGGCCCGCGCCTGTTCCGTGCTGAAGTCGATGTGCGCGACTGCGAAGTGGAAGGTACGATTCCTTCCGATCTCAATGGCGCCTTCTACCGCGTGGGCCCGGATGCCCAGTACCCGCTGGCCCCCGGTAACATTCCGTTCGATGGCGAAGGCCATGTCAGCATGTTCCGCATAAAGAACGGCCGCGTGGACTACAAGACCCGCTTCATAAAGAACGAGCGCTGGGAAGCGCAGGACAAGGCCGGCAAGATCCTGTTTCCGATGTACCGCAATCCGGCGATGGACGATCCCTCGGTGCAGGGGCTCAGCCGCAGCACGGCCAACACCCATATCATCAACCATCGCAACCTGCTCTTGTGCCTGAAGGAAGACAGCCCGCCGTCGGCCATCGATCTCACCACGCTGGAGATGGTTGACCCCGTGTACACATTTGATGGCCAGCTCAACAGCGCGGCCTTCACGGCGCATCCCAAGGTGGATTCCGTCACGGGTAACATCGTTGCATTCGGCTATGAATCCACCGGCTTCGGCAGCGACGACGTCACCGCGTTCGAGATCACGCCTGCCGGCAAGAAAGTGTGGGAAGCGCGCGTAAAAGTACCTTATGTGGGCATGCTGCACGATTTTGCCGTAACGCAGAACTACATCGTGCTGTATGTGATCCCCATGGTCATCGCGCGCGAGCAGATGGCCAAGGGCGGCATTCACTGGGCCTGGGATCCGGCCGGTGTGACCTGGTTCGGCGCGTTCCGCCGTGACGGCGACGGCAGCGATGTCCGCTGGTTTGAGGGTCCGCACCGCAGTGCCACGCACATGATGGGCGCCTGGGATGACGATGGCCGCATCTACGTCGACGTGGAAATGTCCGAAGGCAATCCCTTCCCCTTCATGCCGATGCTGGATGGTTCCAACTGGAATCCCGCAACGGGCACAAGTTACATCACGCGCCTGTCGGCCAACATGAACTCGCGGCGTCCAGGCGGCTACGAGATCGAGCGTCTTGCGCCGTGGACGGGCGCGCTGCCGCGCCAGGATGACCGTTACAACACCATGCCTTACCGCTACGGCTTCCTCGGCACGCGCGACATCAATGCCGCCGATCCACGCCAGGCCAACGCGGGCTATGTGCGCTTTGACCACGCCACCTCCAAACAGGATTTCTGGAACGCAGGCCCCGGCGCTTCACTGGCCGAATGCTGCTTCGCACCAAAGTCAGCCGACGCCGCAGAAGGCGAGGGCTACCTGATGGGTGTGGTGACGCGCCAGAACGAGGGTGGTCGTGGCGATCTGGTGATCCTCGACGCCCAGCGCCTGGCCGACGGCCCCGTTGCCGTGGTCAAACTGCCGGTTCGCGCGGTGGGCCAGATCCATGGCTGGTGGGTGCCCGAAGCCCAGATGCCAGTGGCCTGAAAATTGCTGGCTGCAATGCACGGGGCCGGGGTGGCGCAAGCCGCCCCGGCCCTTATTGCGCCGGAGCATGACGCTGTTGTCAAATCAACAAAGGAAGTAAACAATGCCGAAAAAGCCGTTGGCCGCCGTGGGGCAGGATCGGCACCAGATGGAGGACATCGTCCAGGTCCGCTTGATGCGGGTGAACGAAGTCATCAACCAGATCAGGCGCCATTCTGTTGGAGCCCTGGGCCTGCGCAGTACCGACCTGCGCATCCTCAACATTCTCTATGATGTGGAAGCGATCAGCATCAACGAACTGGCGCGCCGCGCGCACGTGGACAAGGCCTGGATCAGTCGCTCCGTGGTGCAGTTGCTGGAAAAGAAGTGGATCAGCAAGCAGCAGGACCCCAATGATTCACGCGCGCAGCTGGTGCGGCTGACGCAGAAGAGCCGGAAAATGCTGGATGAGGTGCGTCCGCAGGTACTGCTCAATGAGCAGATCCTGTTGCAAGGCATCAACGAAGTGGTATTCAAGAAGAATCTGGACCTGTTGCTGGAAAGCGCCGTAGCCTTGCTGGAAGAACGCAATGCGACTGATGCGATGAAGCGCAAACCGGGGGCAAAGCCCGCAGCAAACCCGCGAGCAAAAAAGCCTGCCAAGCAGGTTTCCAGGCAGGTTTCCAAGCAGAAGGCAGACTAGAGCAACAACACCCGCCAAGAGGTAAGACCACCATGCGCAAACACACACTTTCACTGGCCATCGGCTTCCTGTCCGTCGCCACCTCCGGCACCTTGTTCGCGCAGTCCGCTGCACAATGCGCTGCATTGCAGGGCGCGCAGTTGCCTGGCTTCAAGCTGCAGGTGACTGCCGCGCAGCACCATGCTGCACGCAGCTTGCCGGCTGGGCCGGGAGGCCCGGCAGCAAACCTGCCGCCGCATTGCCAGGTAAGTGGCGAGCTTGACCGCCGTATCGGCGCCGACGGCAAGTCCTACGCGCTGCGCTTCGTCATCAACCTGCCGGATGCGTGGAATGGCCGCTTCCTGTTTCAGGGTGGTGGTGGCCTCAACGGTCTGCTGCGCGAGCCGATCGGTGCGCAGGCTGCCGGCAACGAGAGTGCCCTGAGTCGCGGCTTTGCCGTGGTCACTACCGACAGTGGTCACGAAGGCGCCGGCTTTGATGCCAGCTTCATGGCGGAACAGGAAGCGGCATTGAACTTCTACTTTCTCGGCAACATGCGGGTCGCGCAGGTCGCCAAGCCGCTCGTCGAGCAGTACTACGCGAAGGACATCAGCAAATCCTATTTTGTTGGCTGCTCCACCGGCGGCCGCGAAGGCATGATCATGGCGCAGCGGTATCCCACGCTGTTTGACGGCGTCGTCAGCGGCGCACCGGCAATCCGCACCGGCCTCTCCAACCTGGGCTTGCGCTGGTACAACGTGCAGTTGAACCGCGCCGTGCAGGCGACCGGCATCGGTGCGCAGGAGCCCGGCGCCCAGTTCAGCGCAGATGAACAGAAGCTCATCGTCGATGGCCTGCTGCAGGCCTGCGATGCGCGTGACGGCGCAGCAGACGGTCTCGTGTTCGACGTAGCCGGTTGCGACTTCGATCCGCGTACGCTGGCGTGTGCGGCCGGCAGCAGCGAAGGCTGTCTTGCTCCGGAGAAAGCCGAGGCGCTGGTGCGCGGGCTTGCCGGGCCGGTCGATTCGCGCGGCGTGCAGGTGTACTCGCGTTTCGTGCTCGACAGTGGCAACGATGACAACACGGGGTTCGCGCGTGGCTTGCTCGCCGGTGGTGCCACTCCGCCCGAAGGCGTCTCGGTGGTGGGCCTCCTGGAACAGGATGTGGATGCTGAATTCATGGCCATGTCGGCACTGAATCTTGCGATCGGCGACAGCGTGTCCACCAACCTGTCTACCTTCGCTGCCAACGGTGGCAAGCAGATATTCTTCCATGGCATGAGTGACGCGTGGTTCTCTGCCATGGACACCGTGCACTACTACGAGCGCCTGGCTGCCGCGAATGGCGGGCTGCAGGTAGTCGACAACTTCAGCCGTGTATTCCTGGTACCTGGTATGGGTCACTGTGCCGGTGGCGAACAGACGCTCGACAGCTTTGACATGCTCACTGCCGTGGTGGAGTGGGTAGAGAATGGCAAGGCACCGGACAGCGTTGTCGCGACCGGCGCCAGCATGCCGGGTGTGAGCCGTCCACTGTGCCCGCATCCGCAGCACCCGCACTACACGGGCAGTGGCGACAGCAACGACGCCGCCAATTTCGAGTGCCGCGCACCCGAATGAGCCCGGCGCGGGCTGACGCTGTCATAACCGACATCTACAAACTGCTGTAGCTCTCTGCTTGACTGGGAGCTCTGCATTCCGGAGCTCCCATGTTGCGTTTGCCACTACCTGTCTTGCTGTGCTGCAGCTGCCTCTTGCTGGGCGGCTGCGTGTCCACTGCCGTCGGGGTAGTGGTGGGTACCACGGTCGCAGTCGGTGCTGCCGTGGTTACTGCACCGATAAAGGTCGGTGGCGCAGTGGTAGATGCCGTCTCTGACGACGATGATGAAGACGACGATTGACGTCGCGCGAGGCCGCTGTCAATCGCGTGCGTAAACCTGCACGCGTTTGTTCACCACGTCCGCCACGAAGATATTGTGGTCGCCGTCCACCGTGAGGAAATGCGCTTCGCCGAATTGGCCGTTGGCTGCGCCGGGGCTGCCGAGTGCGCCAATGAGCTTGCCGTTGGCCGGATCGACCTGGGCCAGTTCACCGTCGAAGCCGCTGGTCATCCAGAAGGTCCCGTCGTCGTGCAGGAACAGTGCGCAGACCATCGCGTTGTAGGTCCACTGCTCCACGAACGTGCCTTCGGTATCGAAGATCTGGATGCGCTGGTTTTCGCGGTCCGCCACGTACAGGCGGTCGTCGGGATCGATCTTGATCGAGTGTGCCACGGCAAACTGCCCCGGCTCACTGCCGCGTGAACCCCATTGCTTGATGAAACTGCCGTCTGGCGCAAACTTCAGTACCCGCGGTTCTCCCTGACCATGCCCCTGCACCACGTAGAGGTTGCCGTTGCTGTCCAGGGCGGTTTCGTTGGGCTGGTCAAAGTGGCGCGCGCCTGCGGCTTCGTCCCACAGGCCACCTTCATTGGCGGTGCCCAGCGTCAGCAACAGCTTGCCGTTGCGGTCGAGCTTCAGCACAAGCTGGCTGCGCAGGTCCGTGAGCCAGATGTTGCCGGCCTCATCCACATCGAGACCGTGGGCGAACACGAGCCCGGTCTCTTCGCCGAAGGCACGCAGAAACTTGCCGCTCGCGTCGAACTCCAGCAAGGGCTGCGGGCCGCGATGCAGTACCAGCAGGTTACCTTCGGGGGTGAACGCGATGCTGCTGACGCGGTCGTAGACCAGTCCTTCGGGAAGTTGCAGGCGTGCTGCAGGATCCTCGGCGTGGTAGCCGGGCAGGCTCCAGGTATCAAGTGCCTGCAGCGGGCGCTGCGGCGGTTGCGCATGGACGACAACGGGCTGCCAGAGCAGAAGCAGCGGCAACAGCAAGGCCAGACGTTTACAGTTCGACATGGGATTCCCTAACGCAGGTGGTAACAACCGGGACAACGTTACTGGCAATCCCATCGGTCCGCAACGGGTAGGGGCGTCGGCGATTGTGAAGCTATTGCGTACTACGCAGGTGTCAGTCGGCGAACTGCTCGGTATCGATCTCCGGCTGGGTCTGCGCGTTATAGCGGGCACCGTGCACGGTCTGGCGGTTGATCAGCTGGTCGAGGCGCGCCATTTGGCTGGCGGACAGCGCAACGTCAATTGCGCCGAAGTTTTCCTGTGCATACGCGAGGTGCCGTGTGCCCGGGATGGGAATGATGTGCTCGCCCTTGTGCAGGGTCCACGCGATGGCAAGCTGCGCCATGGTGCAGCCTGCTTCATCCGCGATGGATTTGTAATCCTTGAGGAGTTCGAGATTCTTCGGGTAGTTGTCGGCACTGAAGCGCGGAAAGTGATTGCGGATGTCGCCTGCTTCGAACTGCGCTTTCGGGTCCGTGAGCTTGCCGGTGAGATACGCGCGCGCCAGGGGGCTGAAGGCAACGAAGGCAATGCCCAGACGCTTGCACTCGTCCAGCACGGCGATCTCGGCATTGCGGCTCCACAGCGAATACTCGGTCTGCAGCGCCGTCAGCGGGTGTACGGCATGCGCGCGGCGCAAGGTGTCGGCGCTGACTTCGGATAGGCCGATGGTGCGGATCTTGCCTTCCTCGACGAGGCGCGAAAGTTCACCGACACTCTCTTCGATGGGAATGGTGAAGTCGCGACGGTGCAGGTAGTAGAGATCGATTACGTCGGTCTGCAGGCGCTGCAGCGCACCTTCGCATACCTCGCGGATCTTCTCGGGGCGGCCACTGATCTCGCGCTTGCCATCGGCGCCTTTCCAGATGCCGCACTTGCTGGCCAGCACGAACTCGTGGCGGCGCTTCTTCAGCACACGGCCGAGCAGTTGCTCGTTCTTGCCGAAGCCGTAGAGCGCCGCGGTATCGAGGAAGTTGTAACCGATGTCGAGTGCGGCTGACAGCGTGCGCTCGGCTTCCACGGGATCCGGCGTGCCATAGGCGTGCGACATGCTCATGCAGCCAAGGCCGATGGCGTTTACGGTGAAAGGGCCGAGAGTGCGGGTCTGCATGAGGTACCTCAGAAATTCTGGAACAGGTTGAGCTGGAACTGGCCTTTTCCCCAGGTCTCGGTTTCCTGCCACATGTAGCCTGCCTGCAGGCGCGTGCGGTCGCCAGGACTGTAGCCGAGCGCAGCGTAGAAGCGGTTGCGGTCGAAATAGTCCACCTGGCGGTTGTTGCCGATGTCGCGCTCGAGATTCACGAACAGCTCATTGTAGAAGGACAGGTAGACCGCACCCTTGCCCAGCGTGTCCTGATTCAAGGGAATGTTGAGTCCGAGGAAGTAGCGCACGCGGTTGCGGGTGTCCTGTCCTTCGACCCAGCGCTGTTCCAGGCGCCAGCGGTGGCTGAGGTAAAAGCGCTGGTTCAGTGTTTGCGGGATGAAGGCCTCCTGATACAGACGGGTTTCTTCGCTGTCGGCGGAGCTGGGGCCGAACGCGCCGGAGCGGACGTGGGCGGCGCCGAGCGTGTAGCGGACATTGCTGTTCTCGGGCGTCCAGGTGCCGCCCATGCGGACCAGGCGTTGCTCGAGGTCGCCGTCGACATCCCAGAAGCGTTCCTGGATGTCGCCTTGCCAACCGAAGCGGCTGTCTTCGAAGCGATCGGTCCAGGCATAGGTGTACCAGCCACCGGCCTGACCCTGGTCGACCTGGGCCAGGGCGGACTGCGTGGTTGCAAGACAGAGCAGTGCAATGAGGCCGGAAATGCGCATGAGCCGGGTTCCTTCAATCAATATTTGAATCTGCCGTAGGGGCGGGCCCCCGTGCCCGCCCGAGCGAGGTTCATTTGGTGCGGTTGAGGCACTGTTCGAGCTGGTCCAGGGTTTCCATTGCCGGCAGGCACTGCGCGATGCTGCCGTTCGGCTCGCGGCCTTCCTTTATGGCAGCAAAGAACTCACGGTCCTGCAGTTCGATGCCGTTCATGGACACGTCCACCTTCGACACATCGATCTGGTTGTTCTTGCCGTCGAACAGGTCGTCGTAGCGGCACAGGTAAGTGCCGTTGTCGCAGATGTAGCGGAAGTAGGTGCCCAGCGGGCCATCGTTGTTGAAGGACAGCGACAGCGTGCAGATGGCACCGCCGGGAGTCTTCATGCCGATGCTCATGTCCATGGCGATGCCAAGATCAGGATGCGGCGGGCCTTCCAGTGCGTGGGCGTGCTTCACCGTCTCGCCGGTCTGGTACTGGAACAGGTCCACGGTATGGCAGGCATGGTGCCACAGCAGGTGGTCAGTCCAGCTGCGCGGCTGGCCGGCGGCGTTCATGTTGCTGCGGCGGAAGAAATAGGTCTGCACGTCCATCTGCAGCACTTTCAGTTCTCCGGCCTTGATCTTGTTGTGGATCCACTGGTGGCAGGGGTTGAAACGACGCGTGTGGCCGGCCATGGCCACGAGTTGCTTGCCTTGTTTTGCCATGTCCTGCTGTGCGGCGAGGATGGCGCGCGAATCGACTACAGTGTCGGCCATCGGAATTTCCACCTGCACATGTTTGCCGGCCTTGATGCACTGGATGGCCTGCTCGGCGTGTACCTGCGTGGCGGAGGTGATGATCACGGCATCGATGTCGAATTTGAGACACTCGGCGAGGTCAGTGCCCCAGTGCTTGATGCCGCGTGCATCAGCGGCTTCTTTGGTGGCGTCGGGGCGACGACCGCAGATTGCGGTGACTTCCACGCCGGGGATGTTCTGGATCGCGTCCATGTGCTTCTGGGCGAAGGCGCCGTGGCCTACCATCAATACTTTCATTGGTTCACCTCTGTCTGTCTCTGGGATGTGTCACGATTCTGTGTAGGGGCTATTTGTTCAGGTCGTCGAGTGAGTCGAGGTAGATGAAGCCGGCTTCGACCAGGCGCGGACGCATGTTGTAGATGTCGAGGCCGAGTTCGCCGGCCTGCAGGCGCACACGCTTGGCCACTTCGGCTTCCTCGCGCTTCCTGGCCTTGTCGCGCACTATGGCGGCATGCTGGCGCTGCACCACGCACACGCCGTCGTCGTCGGCTACGATGACGTCACCGGGATTCACGGCCACGCCGGCGCACACGATGGGTACGTTCACGCTGCCGAGGGTTTCCTTCACAGTGCCCTTGGAGTGGATGGCCTTTGACCACACCGGGAAGTTCATTTCCTTGAGGTCTTTGGTATCGCGCACGCCGGCGTCGATGATGAGGCCCTTGACGCCGCGTGCCTTGGAGCTGTGTGCCAGCAAGTCGCCGAAGAAACCATCAGTGCTGTCAGCGGTAACGCCGATCACCAGGATGTCGCCGGGTTTGCACAGTTCGATCGCCACATGCACCATCCAGTTGTCCCCGGGCTGCGCGAGGATCGTGATGGCGCTGCCGGCGATGCGCTGGTCGGAGTAGACCGGACGCATGTACGGAGCCATGAGGCCGATGCGGCCCTGGGCTTCATGGCAGGTGGCCACGCCCATCAGGGCCAGATCGTCGATGACGCTCTGGTCGGCGCGGGGGATGTTGCGAACGGCTACGGGCTTGAACATGGTGGTGTAAGTCCTGATGTCTGGTAAAGGCGCGATTATAGGCACGCGGGGGCGGAGGCTCAAACCGCAAAACGGCCGGGAATCAGGATTTTGCAATCCCGTGCCCATGCCAGATAATGCCGCGCACGCCATTCCAACCGATTTGATCGAGGTGAGTCATGCAGAAAGCCGTCCCCTGCCTGTTGATGCGCGGAGGCACCTCCAAAGGTACCTATTTCCACGCCAGCGACCTGCCCGCCGACCCGCAAGCGCGAGATCAGGTACTGCTCGCCATCATGGGCTCCCCCGACAAGCGCCAGATCGATGGCCTTGGAGGCGCGCATCCCCTCACCAGCAAGGTCGCCATCATCAAGAAGTCGGAACGTCCCGGTGTCGACGTCGATTTCCTGTTCGTGCAGGTCTTCGTCGATGAAGGCAAGGCCAGCACCAGTCAGAACTGCGGCAACATCCTCGCTGGTGTGGGTCCCTTTGCCATCGAGCAGGGATTGGTAGCCGCACAGGACGGCGAGACGCTCGTCACCGTCTACATGGAAAACACTGACAGCGTGGCCAAGCAGCGCATCCTCACGCCGGGCCGCAAGGTGCAGTACCACGGGGATGCTGCCATCGACGGCGTGCCCGGCACGCATGCGCCGATTATGATCGAGTTCCTCGACGTCGCCGGCTCCAGCTGCGGTGCGCTGTTTCCTACCGGCAATTTCATCGATGAGGTGAACGGCCTCAAGGTGACGATGGTGGACAATGGCATGCCCTGCGTCCTGATCGACGCCAGAGACCTGGATTTGCATGGGGACGAAAGCATTGCCGAGTTGGAAGGCAACGAGCCGCTGAAGCAACGCATCGAAGCACTGCGGCTGGCGGTGGGTCCTTTGATGAACCTCGGCGACGTGAAGGACAAGACCGTGCCGAAGATGTTTGTCATTTCGCCCCCCAGGCGCGGCGGCTTCGTCAACACGCGCAGCTTCATTCCCTTCCGCGTGCATGACGCCATCGGCGTGCTGGCGGCAGCCAGCGTGGCCGCAGCAGTGAACATTCCCGGCGCCGTGGGTCATGCCTATGCGGCTATTCCCACCGGCCAGACCCGCCTGTGCGAAGTGGAACATCCCACTGGCACCATGGGTGTGGAAGTCGTGCTTGATGCCGACCCTGCGGTACAGGTACCCAAGAGCACCGCCATCATGCGCACGGCGCGCCTGCTGATGGCGGGCACGGCGTACTACCTCGAACGTTGAGCGGAAGTGGCACCGGGGTGAAATGAAAATGCCGGCACGGCTGTCTACCTTGGTAGGATCAATTGCTGGCAAGTCTACTGGAGCACCCCATGAACACCTTCCTGAAAACCGGTTTGGCCCTGTTGTGCAGCTGTGCTGCCCTCGGTGTGTTGGCGCAGGACGACATGGCGCTGCGTGACAAGGTGCTCGCTGCGCTGCACAACGATGCCCTGATGAGCGCGGAGGAGCAGGCGCGGGAAGCCGAGCGTCAGCCGGCCGACGTACTGTCGTTCTTTCGTCTGCGCGAGGACATGAAGGTGATGGAACTGCTGCCCTTCGGCGGCTGGTACACCAAGGTGCTGGCGCAAGTGCTGCAGGGCAGCGGCAAGCTCTATGTCACGCAGCCTGAAGTCGGTGGTTACAGTGACGATATGCGGGCAATGCTGGCGCTGCCGGGCATGGAAGCGGTCAGCGTGGTGGACTGGGGACGCACGGCGCCCGCGGGAGAGTCGCCCTGGAGCGCCTCCGGCAACTGGGACGTGGAGCCACTGGACCTGGTGCTGACCTTCCGCAACTACCACAACTTCGGTTATGACGACCGCATGGCCATCAACAAGTCAGCCTTCGACTCCCTCAAGTCCGGCGGCTACTACGGCATTGTCGATCACACGCGTCGGCACATGGAGGCCGACTCACGCGCCAATGGCCGCCGCGTGGACCCCGTGCTGGTGATCAAGGAAGTGCAGGATTCCGGCTTCGTGCTGGAAGACTACAGCAACGTGTTGAGTCGTCCGCAGGATGAACTGGAACTTGAAGTAGCCCAGCCTGAAGTGGTCGGCCAGACCGACCGCTTCGTGCTGCTTTTCAGGAAGCCCTGAGTCCTAAAGCATCCCGAAAAAGCGGCGCAGGCGCTTGGCGTTGGTGCCGACGTCACCGCCACCTACCCGTGACAGCGAGCGGGCATCCACTACCGAGCCGTCGCCTTGGGTGCGGATGCGGATGACGACATCATCCTTGAAGCGCAGCCAGAACGTGGTGGCGGTGGCTTCGATGCGGCCTTCGCTCGCGTTGGCGTCCACCAGTTCCCAGCCCATGGCATCTACGGCCGCGAGTGCGCGTTCAAACATCGCTTGCCTGCCTTCGTCATACACCTTGGGTACGAGGTCCGGATAGGCCTCGCGCTGCAACTCGGCATTGCGCTCCGGCGTCATGTTGGGTGAATCGCCGTAAACCACGGAGTTCGGCGCCTGGGCGCGCAGTGGCAACACGGCCAGGTACTGGGGTATGTCCTCGAGGTCGGTAGACACGTCGTGGATGGGCGGATAAGTCTCACCTTCAGACGGCTGGAACGTCGTCGGGATGTACCAGGCAATGCCGCAGGCCAGCGCGCCAACCAGCGGCATGACCAGTACGCGCAGGGGCTTCTCGATGCGCTGTTTGCGCGCCAGGGCATAGAAAGCGATGCCGTCCAGCAGGGCGACCAATGCCACCCAATGGATCAGCGGGAACAAGGCTCCCATGATTGCGAATGAGGTACTGAAGGTCCACACGCCGAGCCAGACTCCCAGCGGGGCGGCCAGCATGCCCAACGCAAAGCAGGCGCAAATGAGCAGTGTTGCCAGTGCGGGCAGCAACAGCCAGAGGGGAAGAGGTTGGGGTTTGGTCATGACAGCTCCGCGTGGGTTGGTTGTGGCATTATTTACGCAATGCCGGGCGACGACCAGCACCGTGACCGGTACAGTGCAGGAAATCTGCCACAGCATGCGGCATGCGGCGGCGATTGTGACGAAACAGTGGAGTTTGATCTTGGGCAAGTGTCGCCGGGCTGGCGCGAGTATAATGAGCATGCAAAATACATCATTTGCAGGAGAGCGTGTATGAAGATGCTGAGTGCGCTGGTGCTGGCAGCCCTGGTTGCCGTGCAGGTGCAGGCCGATACGCCGCGCCAGGAGCCCATCCAGCCTGTCGAATATCCCACCGACGTGAACGAGGCCAAAGTCGAACTGGGCAAAAAGCTGTTCTTCGACCCGCGCCTGTCGCTGTCAGGCTGGATCTCCTGCAATTCCTGCCACAACCTCAGCATGGGTGGTACCGACAACCTGGTGTCGTCCATTGGCCATGGCTGGTCACAGGGCCCCATCAACGCTCCGACGGTACTGAACTCCAGTTTCAATCTGGCGCAGTTCTGGGACGGCCGCGCTGCGGATCTGGCCGAGCAGGCCGGTGGTCCCATCGCCAATCCCGGCGAGATGGCGTCCAATCACATTCTGGCGGTGAAGGTACTCAGCACGATTCCGGGTTATGCCAGTGAATTCACATCGGTATACGGGGACAAGGAGATCAGCATCGATCTCGTCACCGACGCCATTGCCGAGTTCGAACTTACGCTGGTGACGCCAGACTCGCGCTTCGACCTGTGGCTGAAGGGGGACGACGAGGCAATCACCGAGCATGAAAAGGACGGTTACGAGTTGTTCAAGCTGACCGGCTGCATCGGCTGCCACAATGGCCCCGCCGTAGGTGGTACCGCTTTCCAGAAGATGGGCTCGTTCAACCGCTTCGAGACCGAGAACGCGGCCATTGGCCGCCAGGGCGTGACGGGTGAGCGCGTGGACCGCATGCGCTTCAAGGTGCCGGTGCTGCGCAACATCGAACTGACTTATCCGTACTTCCACGACGGCAGTCGCCGCACGCTGGAAGATGCGGTCGACACGATGGTGTGGGTGCAATTGAATCGCCGCTTCTCGGAAGATGGTCGCGGCAAGATCGTGGCTTTCCTGAAGACTCTGACCGGCAAGCAGCCGAACTTTACCTTGCCACAGCTGCCGCCCTCCGGACCTGACACACCCGCCCCCGAACCTTTCTGACCCGTAGGGGCCCGCCCCTACAGCGCGCGTTCGAAAATCGTGTTGCTGCCGCCGCGCAGGGTGAGGGAACTGCCCGGGATCAGGCGTGCCAGCGGCAGTGCCTCCACCTGCAGGTTGCGCTCTCCGGTGATCTCCCAGTCGCCGCGCGTCGAGCGCTCCAGCCGCAGAGCCTTGCGTGTACGGTCGGCGTAGTAACTCGAGTGGTATTCCATCAGCACCTCCACTTCGCCCAGACTCTGGGTGGCGGCCAGCACCTGCAGGTTCTGCAGATGGATCTGGATCGCCAGCGGCCGCGTGATCTTGCGGGTGCGGTCGGCTTCCCACGCAGCCCTTGAAGCAAAGGCGCTGGCATGGAAATCGCGATGGTAATGGCGCAGGTAGGCGGCGACGTCCTGTTGCTTCCAGGCGTTGAGCCAGCTGCCGAGGAAGTCACGCAGCTCAGCCGTCTGTTCGGCGCTGATCGAGGCGGGTGCCGCCACAGCATTGCTGTCCATGGTGATGGCAGCAGTATGCATGATCGGTGGGCCCACCAGTGTTCGCGTTGCGCTGCCAGCACTGGCGGCTGCACGCGCTAAAGTTGTGGCAGCAGCCGGTTGTGTTGATGCAGCAGCAGGCTGTGTGGAAACAGTTGCCGGCGCCGGCGGCGCCGTCGTGGTGGCGACGGTGGAGGTAGCCGGGCCGCTGAGGAACTCGGCAGGGGTCAGCGTCGTCACCTGGCGATTGATCTCCTGCAGGATACGCAGGCTGCCGTCGAGGTCGTGGCTGATCACCAGTTCCTTGAAGGTGCGGTCGGCATAGGTCGCCGCGTGGTATTCGATCCAGAAGCTTACGTGGGTGCCGACCACCGATTCACCGCTCACGGTGAAATCTTCCATGGCGATGCTGATTGCGCTGGGGCGCGTGATACTGCTGCTGCGGTTCTCGCGCCAGGCGGCGCGCGTGCCCTGGTAGAGCGGGGCGAAGTCGGTGTGATAGGCGCCGAAGTAGCCATTCAGGTCCTTGTTCTGCCAGGCGGCCAGCCAGCCGCGCACAAAGTCTTCGAGTGCTTCGGGCGTCAGGTCCTGCAGCGCGGCACCGGCCAGGATGGGGACGACCGAGACCGTCGACGTGTCTGGTGGCGGTGTCACGCTTGCCGGCTCCGGCGGACTCAGGGTGGCAATGGCGGGGGCAGGGGCTGTCTCGGGCGTGCTTTCCGCCACGGCAACCGGTTGGGGCTCGGCTGCGGGGGCTTCTGCAAGGCTGGTTGCTTCGGCAGGCGCGGCTTCCGTGGTAGCCGGTTCGACGACAGTTTCCGCGATGGCAACCGGTTCTGCCACGGGCGCTGGTTCAGCAACTGGGGCAGGGTCTGGCGCCTGTGCCGGGGTGCTGGCCACTGGTTGCGGCTCGGGTTGCTGCAACAGTGTGGTCAACTGCGGGTACAGCAGCCAGGCTGCTGCGACCGTGGCAGCAAGCGCGGCGCCGCCATACAGGCCCAGACGCAATTTGTTGGCATTGAACGGCAGGTTCAGGCGACGGACATTCGTGGCGCCGGCCTCGAGGCTGGCAGCGTCATCGTCATGCACTGCCACACTGGCGGCAGGCGCTGCAGCAGCGCCGGGGGCGATCTCCGGTTCTGCCACCATGTCTGGCAGCAGGCGCAGGACGGCGCCGGGCAGGCCGCCGGTTTCGGCCAGCAGGTAGTCAAGGGTGCGCGATGTGGGGCGCGCTATCTTCAGGTTGCGCGCACCGATGGCGGCGGTGCAGAACACCTCCAGTTCCTTGCGGTCCAGTGGATCCATCTGGTAACTGAGCGCGATGTTGCGGGTCAGCTCGGCCAGGGTGGGTGTCGCCAACATCTCGTTCTGGCTGGGCAGGCCGAACAGCACAAGACTGATCAGCCCCTGGCCGTTGTTGGTCACATCACGCAGCTGGAACAGCTCGTGCAGGGTTTCCTCGCTCATGTGATCGGCATCGTCGAACAGGAGAATCAGGTGCTGCTTGTCGCGCGGGCGCGCGGTGATGAAGCGGGCCAGGGCCTTGCGGAAGCCCATGTTGGCGGGCAACGAGAGCTCACGCGTCAGGTGATTGTGCAGCTCCTGGGGTGACTTCAGGGGCAGCTTGAACAGCAACGCCAACTGGTCATCGTCCTGCAGGGCATCCAGCAGGGCATCCAGCAAACTGGTCTTGCCGGTGCCTTCAGCACCGGTCACGCGTACCACGCCGTCACTGAACGACAGGATCAGCTGGGTGCCGCTGATGATGTCGTGATAAGGCCCCGCCGAGATGTAGCTACTTTGTGTGCTCATACCGCCGCTTCTTCTTGAGTTTTAGGGCAAAATTAAAAAAACCTTATTAATCATGGATTAATCATAGCCTATTTAAGTGACTTCGCAAGAAGAACATGCAACGCCATGTTTGTAATAGCGTCATGGTGCAGGGGGAGGGGCACAATATAAGGGATAAAAAAGGCGGAAAGAGAGACTCCTGCCGCCTTATCTTGTGCCGCAAAAAATTTACGGCGGAGACGATTGTCCGTCAGGACAAGCGCTTATTCGTCTTTCTATTCACCATCCTTGAAGCAGTATGCGCAGATCTTGTTGCCGTCGGGATCGCGCAGATAGGCAGCATAGGCGGTAGGGGTGAAGGAGCGCGGACCGGGGGCACCTTCGTCCTTGCCGCCATTGGCCAGGCCAGCGGCGTGGAACTGGCGTACGGCTTCGCGGGTGGCGGCCTGGAAGCCGATGGTGCCACCGTTGGCAACGCTGGCGGGCAGGCCATTGGCCGGTTTGGTGACGAGGAACTCGGGAGCCTGGGCACCGTAGAGGTTGCCGTTGGCACCCATGGGGCCCATGTTGTTGACGCCCAGCGGAGCCAGGGCGGCGGTGTAGAACTTGTTGGCCTGATCCAGATTATTGGTGCCGACACACACGTGAGTAAAGATTGCCATTTGTTGTTTCCTTGGAGCTTGCAGGTTGAATGGAGCGCCAGATTATAGGAGCGCTGCGGCGAAAGAGAAGGGGAAATTTGTGTTCTCTTCAGCGTCATGGCGCGATGGTTATCCGGAGCGGTAGTACTGGTAAATACACCCGTAGGGGCGGGCCCCAGCGACCACCACCTGGACAAAAGTCAAATAA
>JBIIWP010000166.1:0-4383 GCA_044338855.1 Pseudohongiellaceae bacterium
CCGCCCGTGGGCCGCTTGCCACAAACCCGGACGGGCGGGCGCAGGGGCCCGCCCCTACGAGGACTACATGCAAAAACGTGATTTTCTAAAACTTGGTGCAGGCGCGGTTCTGGCAGGTGCTGCTGCCCCCGCCCTGACCGCCGACAGCGGCCCGCTCACGCGCGAGGAGTACCAGCGCTACCTTGATCTCTTCAATGCCAACGACCCGCGCTTCATCGAGTTTTACCACCCCGAAGTGGAATTCGAACTCGGCAGCGCGCAGATGAAGGGCAACACCACCATCCGTGACTTCTACGCCAACGTGAAGCAGTACATCAAGGAAGAAGTCACCTGCACTGAGTACGTCGCCAGCGAGACTACCGTAGCCGTCGAAATCCCCACGCGCTTCGAATGCATCGCCGACTGGGACGACAGCTTCTGGGGCGTGCCGCTGAAAAAAGGCCAGGTGATGCGCATCATCACCTTCGGTTTCTACAAAGTGCAGGATCGCAAGTTCATCGGCATCAAGACGGCGCGCTACAAGATGATCCACGACTGGCAGTTCGAAACGGTTTGAGTTTTTCCGAGAGCAGGCCGATACAAGAAAGCACCGCGATGACGGTGCCCCACATCTATACCGGAGTATTTTCATGATGGGCAAGCTGACAGGGTTGGGCGCGTTCCTGTTGTGGAGCAGTGTGGCGGTACCGGTGTCGGCCCAGGAGTTGGGCGCCGGCATGACGCTGTTCAACACGCATTGTGCGCACTGCCACGGTGGTGGCGCGCAAGGGGGCACGCTGGGGCCTTCGCTGCTGCCGCGCGTCACTGCCGACGATGATGCAGCGCTCACGGCCTTTTTGCGCGTGGGCAACCCGACCAAAGGCATGCCGCCTGCCCCATTGAGCGATACGGAACTGCCGGAATTGCTCGGCTACCTGCGCTATCTGGCCGCTACCTTCGCGCCGGATGCCGATGCCGGCCTGCAAGTGGCCAGCGGCCCCGGCGTGCCGAACTTCACCCCCGTCAGCGAAGCAATGCTGCTGGATCCCGATCCTGCCGACTGGCTGTGGTTCTCGCGCACGGCCGATGCGCAGCGTTTCAGCCCGCTGGAGCAGATCAACCGCAGCAACGTGGGACAGCTGGGCCTGGCCTGGTCGCGCACGCTGCCGGAAGGTCTCACCGAAACCATCCCCACCGTGTACAACGGCGTGATGTACCTGACGCTGCCGGGCTCCTCGGTAGTGGCACTCGATGCCACCAACGGCGACCTGCTGTGGGAATACCGGCGTGAGTACGCCAATCCCGGCGCCGGCGGTTCCGGGCGCTCCAAGACACTCGCCATCTTCGAGGACATGATCTATTTCACCGCGCCTGACGAAACCATCGTGGCGCTCGATGCACGCAGCGGTGCGCTGCGCTGGGAAACGCCGGTAACGGGGCGCGGCAACACCACGGGCGCCATCGTGGTGGAAGGCAAAGTGCTGTCCAGCGGCACCTGCGGTGGTGGTCGCGCCACGCGCGCCAACTGCAACATCACGGCTCACGATGCCTACACCGGTGAGCTGGCCTGGACCTTCATGCTGACACAGGGCGAGAACGATCCGGGCCCCACCGGCGTGGATACCTGGTATGGCGTGGATGATGCGGATCGTCGCGCTTCCTCATGGGGCCTGCCCGGGTCCTACGATGCCGAAACCGGCCTGCTGTACTGGAGCGTGGCGAATCCCTCGCCCTACACGCGCCTCGAACGTCACGGTGGTGCCGATGTCGCGCCCATGATGGCGCCGGTGGATCTGTACAGCAATTCCACGCTGGCCATCGATCCCTCCAATGGCGAACTCGTGTGGTACTACCAGCACCTGCCCGGCGACGACTGGGACAGTGACATGAACGAAGAGCGCATCGTGCTGCGCACGCCGGTGAATCCCGATCCCGCCAAGGTGGCGTGGATCAGTTCGAAGCTGGTGCCGGGTCAGGAACGCGACATCGTCGTCAACATCGGCGAGCCCGGCGGCCTGTGGGCGCTCGACAAGCGCACCGGTGAATTCCTCTGGGCCACGCACTTCCCCGAAGCCAGCGACAGCTTCCTGCTCAGCGACATCGACGTGGATACCGGTGCCACCATCATCAATCGCGAACTCATCATGGACAAGCCGGGAGCGCACCGCATCCTCTGCTACTTCAACACACGTTCGTACTGGCCCGGTGCCTACAGCCCCAAGACCAATTCGTTGTACATGTCCTATATAAAGAACTGCCTGAACATGACGGCGGCAGCACCTGCCTCTGCCACCACACCCGCCACGCCGGAAAGCCGCATCGGTATCGTCAAACCTGGCGTGCCGCTGGAAGAACTCAACGGCATGGCCAAGGTCAACATGGAAACCGGCGAGATCACGCAGTGGCCGACGGGACCGATCCCCAACAACAGCGCCATCCTCGCAACAGCCGGCGACCTGATCTTCTGGGGCGACATCAACCGCCGCTACCGCGCGCAGGATGCCGAGAGCGGCGAAGTGCTGTGGGAAACCATCGTGGGCGGGCCGGTGAGCGTCAGCAACATCAGCTATGCGGTGGACGGCAAGCAGTACATCGCGATCGTGACGGGGCAGAACCTCTCGCATCCCGGCCTCAACACCGGCACGATGGGGCCGATCCAGCTGAACCTGCGCAGCAATCTCGGGGGTAATGCGGTGTATGTGTTTGCGCTGCCCTGAGGCGTCGGAACAGGACGTCGCGCCATGATGTACAAGCTGGAACACGTCTACAAACTGCACCGTCTGTTGCAGGGGCGCCGCACCGTGCTGTCGCGCGCCGCGCTGGAGGAAGCGCTCGAGATTCCGCGTTCCACACTTACACGGCTGCTGAAGCTTTGTCAGGATCGCCTCGGTATGCCCGTGGTATACGATCGCGCACGCGGCGGCTACTGCTACCAGCTGCAGGACGGCGTGCACTATGAATTGCCGGGGCTCTGGTTCAACAGCTCCGAGCTGGTGGCACTGCTGACCAGCCATCGCCTGCTGAGCGCCGTGCAACCCGGCGTGTTGAAGCCCTGGATCGACCCACTGCAGCAACGCATCGCAGAGCTGCTGGAACACAAGCACGCCGGCAGCAAGGACGTGTGGCAGCGCATCAAGATACTGCCGCTGGCCAACCGCGAGGCACGCCTGGAAGATTTCCAGAGCTGCGCCGATGCTCTGGTCACCCGCAAGCGCCTGCGCATTCTGTATCGTGCCCGCAGCAATCCCGACAGCAGTGACTTTGAACGCTGGGTGTCGCCGCAGCGCCTTATCTATTACCGCGACAACTGGTACCTTGATGCTTGGTGCCACAAGCGCCGCGCGCTGCGCACTTTTGCGCTGGATCGCATGCAGGTGCTGCAAGCCGGTGAACCCGCGCTTGATGTGGATGAGCGCAAGCTGGACCGGCACCTCATGTCCGCCTACGGCATCTTTGCCGGTGAAGCCAAACACAAGGCAGTGCTGCATTTTTCGGCGCACGCGGCGGAATGGGTGGCGCAGGAGCAGTGGCATCCACAGCAGAGCTCGCGTCATCTGGGCGATGGCAGGTGGGAGCTGGTGGTGCCGTACAACAACCCGACGGAGCTGATCATGGACATCCTGAAGTATGGGCCCGAGCTGGAGGTGGTGGGGCCGGAGGCTTTGCGCGAGGCGGTGAAGGACAAGCTGAGCCAGACTTTGCGGCAGTATCGGGGGATGAAAAAAATTTAGCGGTGCTCAGTTGGTGAGCATCGATATGTGAGAAATAACACCGTTTTAGTTGTAGAAAATCTGTAGCTCAGTGAAGTATAAATTCCAAGAAAAGCAGGGCTCGCGGATTTAATGGCGAGAAATGAAAAAGGGGCGCTCACATGAGCGCCCCTTTTTGTTTTTTGAGGGCTTGGCAATACGCCAGCCCCCACGGTGTGCTGTTATTAGATCTTGAAGTTCACAGCAAGGAAGCCAAAGCGACCGCGAGGACCAGCCGGGCGAGACAGGCTGCCCAGGTACGGCTGTTGATCGAATGCATTGTTCAAACCGCCGTAAATGTTGACCTTTTCGGTGAAGGTGTACGCGAAATTGAAATCGTGCGTCCACGAGTCGCCAGTCTGTGAAGGATTGTAGTGGTCAACTAATTCCGGACAGTGATTTGGACCGGTTCTCAGCCTTCGCAGGTGGCACGCCTTCGTTGAAGGCATGAGGCCTGACCCAGTTTAGTAATCCATCAGATAACAGCTCAGATCCTTCTTGTCAGCCTCGGACTCACAGCTGGCAGCGGATCTGCCTTGTCGGAAAATGCCCAGCCCACGACACCCCGCCTGTGTAGGTCCAGGACAACTGCCAGATAGTGCCAGCGGTTCCCGTCCATCAGTCGCCAACCTTGTAGCGGCCAATGCGGAAGCTG
>JBIIWP010000114.1:0-10121 GCA_044338855.1 Pseudohongiellaceae bacterium
CCACCGCCCTGGATGTCGCCACGCGCCTGATCGGCATGGGTGTGGACCCGAACCACGAACTCACGCGTATGCGTCCCAACGGCAATGGCCGCGGCCGCTTCGCCGACTACATGATGCGCGGCGGCACGGGTCCCCTCATGGTCGCTACGCTGAGTTATGACACGGAAGCCATGAAGCTGTTGCTTGAGAACGGCGCTGAATCCGAATTACCCAACGCCTTCCGCATCACGCCACTGATGGCCGCCGCCGGCATGAGCGGATCGGGACGTGGTGCAGCTGCCCCGCAGGTGCAAGGTGATCCGCAGGATCGCGTCATCGAAGCGATTGACCTGCTGCTGGCCGCTGGTGCTGACATCAACGCGCAAGTGACCGACAGCCACACCTATACAGCGAAACTCGTCGCCTACGTGCAGGGTCGCGATCAGGAAGGCCGCACGGCGCTGTTCTCTGCCGCTGAACTGGGTTGGGACAAGGTTGTACAGCATTTGCTCGATCGTGGTGCCGACCCTGCCATTCGCGATGTTGCCGGACTTACCGCGCTTGACGCCGCCATGGTGCCAGTGCGTCCCGGGCCGGGTGCCGGTGCTGCACCCGGCGAAGAAGGCCGCAAGTCGGTTGTTGCACTGCTCGCCAGTCTGCCTGGCGCTGCCCCCACACAAACTGCTGCTCCTGAGGAGCAAGCCACTACCAGCCAGGATTGAAACCCATGCGCCTTTCACTGTTGAAAAGTTTACTGCCCGGCCTGCTGCTGGCGCTTGCACCGGTGCAGGCCGTGTTTGCTGCTGAAGATGCGCCACGCCGAGCCGTTGGCTTGCCGGTGACACCGATTGGTGCCGGTCCTTTCGAGTACGCCACGGCCGAAGGCATGGACATCCGCGTGCGGGTGGTTGCGCGCGGTCTGAACCATCCCTGGAGCATGACCTGGTTGCCGGACGGCAGCGCGCTGATTACAGAAAAGGATTCCGGCACGATCCGTCGGCTTGTCGGTGACAAGCTGCAGGAGGGAGTCGTAGAAGGTGCTCCGCAAGGTGCGATCGTGAGTCGCTACAAAGGCTTGCTGGATATCACACTGCACCCGGATTTCGCCAATGAGCCCTGGGTCTACATGAGCTACAACAAGTCGCTGCCCGGCGAGAAGGAAGCCATTGCAGTTGCGCGCGGCCGCTGGGATGGCCAGGCCATCCAGAATACGCAGGACATCTTCGTCGGCGAAGAGGCCACCACCAATGGCGTGCGCCTGCTGTTCGGCGCCGATGGCATGCTCTACGTAGGCGTTTACGTCACTACCGACAATCCCGAACCGCATTTCCACACCGGTAGCCAGAAGGGCAAGATTCTGCGCCTGATGCCCGACGGCAGCATTCCCGCCGACAATCCCTTTGTTGGTCGCGAAGGCTTCCTGCCCGAGATATACAGCTACGGCCACCGCACGCCCACGGGCATAACCTTGAACCGCGAGACTGGCGATATCTGGGCGACCGAGATGGGCCCCAACGGCGGTGACGAACTGAACCGCATCGAGCGCGGCGGCAACTACGGCTGGCCGCTGGTAAGCCTCGGGCGTGCCTACGCCGGTGGCTGGCAGGCACAGAATTTCCAGATGGAAGACGCACTGAACCCGGTGGCGTTCTGGATGCCCGGCATCTCAGTAAGCAGCCTGACGTTCTACAGTGGCAGCGAAATTCCGGAATGGCAGGGCGATCTTTTCATCAGTGCCATGCAGAAGGGCCAGATCCCCGGCACAGGTCAGCTCGTGCGCATCAAGTTCGACGAGCGTGGTGAAGAAATCCGTCAGGAAAGTCTGCTGACCGATCTGCGTCAACGCATCCGCGATGTGAAGCAGGGGCCCGACGGCAGGTTGTATCTGCTGACGGACGAAGACGACGGACTGCTGCTGCGTATCGAAGCAGCTGAATGATGCAGGAAACCTGATTTTGCCCATCGCACGCGTATTTACCGTAGTCGCCCGGTTTGAGGCCTTCACCTGGGCTGGCCTGTTGGTCGGCATGTTTCTCAAGTACGGCATGGAGTGGACGGAGGCAGGCGTGTGGTTGTTCGGCCGCCTGCATGGTTTTGCATTCATTGCGTACTTCTTCATCGCCATCATTACTGCGATTCGTCTGCGCTGGCCCTGGTGGGCTGGCGTGCTCGCCGTGCTGGCAGCAATCCCGCCCCTGGTGACCTGGCCGCTGGAGCGGTGGTTCCAACGGCGTGGCTTGTTGCAGCAGCGCGTTACTTGAGCGCGTCACCAAAGCCCACTGAGCAAGCACCGCCTCAGGCAGGGCGTCGGGCAAACCAGCCGAAGCCGGCAATGATGGCGTAGCAGCTTGCCGGCAAGATCAACGCAAATGCCAGGCTGCCAGACATATCCGCGAGCGCCCCTGTCAGCGGCGGAATCACTGCCCCTCCCACGATCGCTACACAGATCACGCCAGAACCATCTGCGGCGCGCGTGCCGAGTTTTTCGCAGGCCAGCGTGAAGATCGTCGGGAACATGATCGAGTTCATCAGTCCGATTGCCAGCAAGCTGTAACCCGCCAACGCCCCGGTGCTGTTGGCCGAGAGTGTCAGCAGCGCGATGGCACCGCAGGCTACGCTCGCCAGAATCTTGCCGGGGCTGAGCATGCGCAGTGCCACCGAGCCGATGAAGCGGCCGACCAGCGCGCCACCCCAATAGAACGGGATCAGCTTGCCTGCCGCCTGTTCTTCGAGCCCCAGCACGTTGGCCTGCATCAGGTAGTTTACGATCAGCGAGCCGATGGCGACTTCAGCCCCCACATACAGGAATATGCAGGCGGCGCCGTAGCCGAAGCGCGCACGTTTCAGCAGATCAAAGCCACCCCGCGCGCTGCCGTCGTCGTGGCGTTCGCCTTGCAGGCTTGAGCGGAAGCTCCATACCACGGCAGCTACCAGCGCCAGTGCAGCGGCCAGTCCCAGATAGCCATTGACGATGGCCTGGGTTTCTTCCTGACGATAGGCGCGCAGTGCTTCACCCGACAGGTCGGCCGCGTTAACGGTGGCCAGGCTGCCCAGAATCAGGATGGAGCCGAAGAAGGGAAACACGGTCGTGCCCAGTGAGTTGAAGGCCTGCGCAAACGTAAGCCGACTGTGTGCTGTGAGTGTCGGGCCCAGCAGACTGATGAGTGGATTCGCCACTACCTGCACGATGGTCACGCCACTGGCCAGCACGAACAGCGCCAGCAGGAACACCGCATAGACCGCGCTCTGGCTGGCCGGGATAAACAGCAGGCAGCCTGTCATCATCAGCAGCAAACCCACCACTGCACCTCGCATGTAGCCAATGCGCTTGACCAGCGCCGCGCCGGGAATCGACACGACCAGGTAGGCTGCAAAGAACGCCGATTGCACCAGCATCGCCTGGAAGTAGTTCAGTGTGAACAGTTCCTTCAGCTTGGGGATGATGACGTCATTCAGCGAGGTCAGCCCGCCAAAGATAAAGAACAGTGCGAACACGAAGCCCTGCAGGCCCGGCGCATCGACGGGCTCCGGCTCGCCCTCAGGCGCGAGCGCATCGTTCGTCGACATCTTATGGTGGTTGAAGTCGCTCAAGTTGGTGCTTCCAGTGATGATGCCTGGTCCAGTCGTCAGGGTATTTCGGGATGGACGGATGAAGGTCGCCGGTTTATTCTCTGTTTCACTCGAACGAGTCAAAAAAACCGGAAGCACAGCTTGGGCTGCAACGCATCCAGCCAGCTGCATGATAAAACCAACAGCCCCCGGATTCTTCCCTTTGCAAGCACCCGGCGCAACAAGATCCTGAACTTCCCGCTCTTATGGAGGAGCAATGAAACGCCTCATTATCATGATAGGTCTGGCGCTGACCATTGCGCAGCCGATCGCCCATGCCCAGAGCAGCAAGATCGATGCTGAGCTCGATGCGCTGACTGCGCGCGTCGAAAAGCTGGAAGGGGCGCGTGCCATCAAGAAACTGCAACGGGCCTTTGGCTATTATGTCGATCGCGGCCTGTGGCGCGATGCAGCGGAACTGTTCAGTGACGACGGCAGCATCGAGATCGGCATCGACGGCGTGTATGTCGGCAAGGCGCGCATCGAGGAATACCTGCGCCGCCTGCACGGCGGCCAGGAAGGCCTGATCTATGGCCAGCTCAACGAATGGGTGACGCTGCAGCCGGCGGTGTTCGTGGCAGATGACGGCCAGAGTGCCACGGCGCGCTGGCGTGACCATGGCATGCTGGGTCAGTACAAGCAGCACGCGGAATGGCGCGATGGTATCTACGAGAACACCTACGTGAAGGACGATGGCGTCTGGAAGATCGCGGCGCTGCATCTTTACGTGAATTTCGTGGCGCCGTATGAAAAAGGCTGGGCGCGGCTGCAGCCAGGCGAGGGTCTGGTCCAGAGCGAGGCGTCGAAGGCCTTCCCGGCGGATCGCGGACCAAGCGAGAGTTACCAGCCCTTCCCCGACACCCAGGTGCCGCCGTTCCAGGCGCTGCATCCCGTTACCGGCCGTCCGGTAAAAGGAGCCCGCTGATGAAGACGCGAAATCTGTTGCTGCAACTGGGCTGCTCACTGCTCACGGCCTTGTCCTTGCTGGCGCCACTGGGCGCGCAGGCGCAGGATGCGCCCGAAGCACGCCTTGCCGCCTATCGTGAACGCGTTGGCCGGCTGGAAGACCAGGACGCCGTCGAAAACCTGCAGGCGACCTTCGGCTTCTTCTTCGACAAGGGCCTGTGGGAAGACGCCGCTGATCTGTTCGCGCGCGACGGCACTTTCGAATACGGCCAGAGCGGCGTGTACGAGGGCCAGGAACGCATTCGCCGCGCGATGCTGCTGCTGGGACCAGAAGGCCTCGCGCAGGGCTATCTGAACAACCACATGATGCTGCAGGCCGTGATCACCGTTGCCCCTGACGGGGAAACTGCCACGGGCCGCTGGCAGGGGATGGTGATGCTGTCCGAACCCGGTGCCAACGGCATCTGGGGCGTGGGTATCTACGAGAACACCTATGTGAAGGAGCGCAACGTCTGGAAAATTGCCAGCCTGCATTTCTATCCGACGGCATTCACTGATTATGATCGGGGTTGGGGCCGCTCGCTGTTGCCCATGGACGGTCCCAGCGCGCTGTTTCCACCGGACCGGCCACCAACGGCTGTGTACCGCACCATGCCGGGCAACTACATTCCACCGTTCAGCTACAACCATCCGGTGACGGGCGCGCCCCTGACCAATCTCCCGCAGGCTGTCGACAGCGTATTGGGGAAATGAAGATGAATACATCCACGACAAGATCGTTGCTGGGCGCGGCCGCGCAGGCCGTACTTGCCCTCACGTTGGCCGCCGTAACTCCGGCGTTCGCACAGACCACTGCCGAGCGGCTGGACGCACTGGACGCACGCATCACGCGCCTGGAGGATCTGAACCAGATCGAAATCCTGCAGCGCACCTACGGCTACTTCGTCGACAAGAGCCAGTGGACGCAGCTGTCGGAATTGTTTTCCGAGGACGCCACCCTGGAAATTGGCGGCAAAGGCATCTTCCTGGGCAAGGCTCGTGTGCTGGAGTACATGCAGACGGCGTTCGGCGAGGACGGAGCGAAGGAAGGCTCCCTGGCCAACCACATGCAGTTCCAGTCGATTCCGGATGTTTCTGCGGACGGCAGCGAGGGCTGGATACGCTCGCGCGCGTACGTCATGAGCCTGGGCGGCTGGGGCTTGCCGCTGTACGAGAACGGGTACAGGAAGGAAAACGGTGTCTGGAAAATCAGCCGTCTGACCGGCCCCTTCACCATGTATACGAACTGGGATGGCTGGGCCAAGAACGCCTTGAACAATACCTGGCCCGACAAGTTTGATCCGCCGCCGGATCTGCCACCGTCCACCGTGTATCTCACCTACCCGGCCTACTACATCATTCCGTTCCACTATCCCAATCCGGTAACGGGCACGCCCTTTCTGCCGGATCGCGGTGAAGTGGGCGCCTACGCAGCACCTCCCGGGACGCGCGCACAAATGGAAGCGCTGGGGGTAGGCCGGCTGGTCGACGGCACGCAGGCCATAGCCGAGCCGCCGCGGAATTGAACATGAGCCCCAACCACGAGAGCGTCGAGTGAGCCAGTCAGCCCCTGATCATGCGCCCAATCCGGAAGCGCAGCGCCTGCAGCTGTTGCAGGCGATGGGTATCCGCAGCTACTACCCGCGTTTCCAGTTGCCGGGGGCCCTGCCTTCGGTAGCCTGTGCGTGGCTGCCCGATGACGATGTGCCTGATGCGGCAATGACGCCCTCAAGCGCGAGCGTGGCAGCCGTGCCCATGGCAGCAAGGGAAGCTCCGAGGGAAGCTCCGAGGGAAACCTTGCAGCCGGAACCTCAGGCATCTGTCACGCGTTCAGTGCCAGTGAAAACCAGACCTCCGGAACCAGCGCGGGGCAGGGAACCAGCGACTGAGCCCGGCGCGACCTTGTCTTTCCAGGTGCTGCTGGTGCAGGCCGACAAGGGCCTGGCCATCTGCAACCAGCTTCCGGCAGTGGCAGGTCCCATGCTTGGGCGCGGCGAGCAGCAACTGCTCAACAACATGTTGCTGTGGTTGGGGTGCAGCCTTCAGCCCGGCAACGTGCAACGGCATTTTTCCTGGCCGCTACCGGGACTGGCGGCGACGGATGCACAGAAGGCCGGCATGGGCTTGCAGAGTTTTCTTGCACAGGCGCAGCAGGACAGCGGCTTCACGCGCTTGTTGCTGCTCGGGAACAGCAGTGTGGAGTGTCTGCAGCCACGGCTGCAAGGCGACGACCTGCCCTGGCGAACCTGGTGCACGTACAGTCTTGCTGAATTGCTGGCGCTCCCCGCACTCAAGCGCAGTGCGTGGCAGCAGTTGCAGACCTTGCACGCAGAGCTGCGTTGATGGTGCTGCCCGCCGGCGTGATGTATCGCCCGTTGCGCGTGGCAGACTTTCCGGCACTCACCCTGATGTTGCTGCCGCTCTTGCCTGGCAACTGGTCCCTCGAATCCCTGCAGGGCCTGCTCATTTCTTCCCATCACTGCCGCGTACTGTGCCATACGGACGAATCCGGCGCCGGTCTGTTGGGCTTTGCCGAGTTCACGGCAGTAGCGGATGAATGCGAACTGCTGAATATAGCGGTCGCCGGGGAGCTGCAGGGATGTGGCCTGGGCCGCGCGCTGTTGCATGCCGTGCTGGCAGAGTCGCGCGACAAGGGCTGCGCGCGCTGTTTCCTGGAAGTGCGCCGCTCCAATGAGGCCGCGATCGCACTTTATGCCAGCGAGGGTTTTGTACTCGCTGGCGTTCGCAAGAGCTATTACCCGCCACGGCAGCCGCAGGCGCAGTCCGAGGATGCGCTGCTGTACAGCCTTACGCTGTAGGCCCTGCGTCGTCCTTGCTGTCGTTCTTGCCTCGCAGCAATCGTCCCAGCACCTTCAATACCACTACCGCTACTGCTGCAAGTACCACGATCAGCAAGAAGAGCACGATGGTCGTGATCATGAAGCTGTTCAGCTCACTGAGCTCGACATTGAAATGCTCTGCAATGAGATAGATAGACGCCAGCCCTACCAGAAAGCCGGAGATGATGGCGCGATTGCGCTTGCTGTATTTCGTCTTGAATACCATGGCTCAGTGCTTCAACAGGGGCAGCAGTGCCTGCACCAGCTTGTGGTTTTCGGCAGGCGTGCCAACCGTGATCCGTAAACGGTCCGTGAGGCCGGCCAGCTTGAAATAGCGTACGAGGATGCCCGCCTCCTTGAGGCCGAGATAGAGTGTCTCGGCGTTGAATGGCGCTGGCACCTGTACCAGCAGGAAGTTGCTCTGGCTGTTGGGACTGTGCAGGCCAAGACCGGCAAGTTCCGCACGCAGACGCTCTCGTTCGTCCCGCACACGCCGCCAGGTGTCGGCGGCGTAGGTCTGGTCGCAGACTGCGGCAGTGGCCAAGGCCTGCGCGATGAAGTCCGTATTGTAGCTGTCCTTGGTCTTGTACTGCATGGGATCGATCAGGGCGCTGGATCCGATGCCATAGGCCATGCGCAAGCCAGCCAGTGAATAGCCCTTGCTGAAGGTGCGCAGGATCACGAGGTTGTCGTACTTGCGGATCAGCGGTACGCAGTTGTACTGCAGCACGGGATCGACGAAATCGACATAGGCCTCGTCCAGCACCAGCACACCCTTGAAGCGGCTCACTACCGCTTCGATGGCAGCTGCGTCGCTCAACACACCAGACGGCGCATTGGGGTTCACGAGGAAGCAGAGCTTGATGCCAGCCGCGTTGAGGTCGTCGGCCAGGGTCGGGCTCAGGCTCCAGTCCTGCTGCAGCGGGAAATAACGCATATGACAGCCGTGTGCAGCAGCCAGTACGTCATACAGTGAGTAACTGGGGGAGGCCGTGGCGATGGTCTCTCCGGGCTCCACGAAGGTGGCCAGCAGCAGGCGCAGCAGTTCGTCGCCACCGTTGGTAACAATAAGGTTGTTGCTTTCCACGCCATGCAGTCGGGCCAGCGTCTCACGCAACTTCAGCGCGGTGGGTGGCGGGTAGCGGCGCAAACTCTCTACGCGGATCGTATCGAGTGCCGCGGCCACGGCAGGGCCGGGCGGGTAGGGGTTCTCGTTGGTGTTCAGTTTGATCACGTCCGGGCGGTCGGGCTGCTCGCCCGACACATAGCCCTGCATGGCCTGGATGTTGTCGCGTTCGTATTTCAAGTTACTGCTCCGTCGGTATTCCAGTTGCGGTGCGGCTGCCTGCAAGGTAGGTGCCGAGCCGATTGTTCCAGCCTGCCAGCCAGCGCTGTTCATTGCGCTCTGGTGGTGCGTTGGCCACGCGTCGTGCCAGTACTGCTTCGGCACTGCGCACAAAATCTGCCAGTGGCGATGCGCCCTGCGATGGCATTTCCTGCAGTACCTGCAACAAGCCCCAGCCGGTACCGGCATAGCGCTCGGCGGGACTGGTGCCTTCGCCCTTGAAATGCACGTAGTCGATCAGCGCGTAGCTGCCGTGACGTGCATCCTCGGCCAGGATGTGCGCGATCCTGGCTTCGATGACGCTGCGTTCGTCTGCCGCCAGGCTGGCCAGCAGCTGGTCCAGCCCTGCCCCGAAGCGGGCTACGATGAAACGGGTCTGCTGCGGCATTGTGTCTTGCAGCAGGTCACGCAGTTCGCGCAGCTCGGGCCCGTCCATGGCGGCAAGGAAACTGGCGCGATCAGTCCAGGGCTGCTCGCGATCATTCAGGATGAGCCACGCCGGCAGCGCCACGCCATCGCCAGCCAATTGCTCGAGCAGATCCGGGAAGGTTTCCACAAAAGCTTCCTGCTGCCCGGCGCGGTACCAGATGAAATGGCCGAGTCCCAGCGACGGGAATTCCTCACCCTCGTTCCAGCTCGTGAGGCAGCGTACCTGGCGGTTGCATTCGTTGGCATAAATGCGGTCGCCGAGCCACTCCAGTTCATCCTGGTTCAGTACCGGCATGGATGGCTGGGCCAGCGCACAACTGGCAAAAATCAGCGGGAATAACAGGCTTGGGAGGTATCTGGGCATTACCTGTGGACCGGCTTGAAATTGACCAAGGTGTGTTAGGCTATGGCTACATAAGAGTGCCGTCGATTCTAGCATAAGCAGGTTCGCGGCTGCCCAAACGAACCAACGGTGATCCTGAAAGTGGAACTGGAAGAAGCCAAGAACGAAGCCCGTGAACCCGTCCAGGCCGCCGGACAGGGCACTGCTGTCAGTCAGGCCAAAACCGCCGACGAGGACTTCGTCCGCAAGCTCAGCCAGATCTACAAGAAGCTGAAGTTCGCCAAGAACCTCAAGAAAGCGATGAAAGAGGTGGAAGGCGAGATGCTGGGCATGCTCGGCTGCAAGCTCTTTACCATCTATCAGAGCGTGGACAACGGCAAGGAAATCATAGCGTCCTTCAAAGGTGGCATCGGGTCAGACGAGGACACCGGGTTCGTGATCCGCGTGCCCTTCAGTCCCACCTCGCTGGCCGGTTACGTGGCGCTGAGCCAACGGTCTATCCTCGTGGAGAACGTGTACAGTTCCGAGGAACTCACCAACATCCATCCCCGCCTGCAGTGGGACAAGAAGTTCAGTGAAAGCAAGGGTCTCTTCTTCAAGTCGATGATGGTCATTCCGATCAAGGACGAGA
>JBIIWP010000030.1:0-29226 GCA_044338855.1 Pseudohongiellaceae bacterium
AGGCGTGAGTGGTGATGCTGGCTATACACTGACGCGCTTTGACGAGCTCGGGGTACGACTGCCACCGCGCAACATCAGTTTCGAAGCGGCTCTGGAAGAGCAGGCCATGGATAATCGCACCTTGCTCGCCAGCAACGATCCTGTGCATACCGCGGAACTGCAGTGGCGCTTGTCGCTGGTGCTGTTCATTCCGGTGCTGGCACTGCTTGCCGTGCCGCTCAGCAAGGTCAGTCCGCGCGAAGGTCGCTTTGCCCGACTGGTGCCGGCCATACTGCTGTACATCACGTATTTCGGGCTGCTGTTGGTGAGCCGTGAGCAGCTGGCCAAGGGTAACCTGCCGGGTTGGCTGGGCCTGTGGTGGGTGCATGTGCTGTTCCTGGCCTTGGGCTGGGCGCTGTTTACCGAGCGGCTGTCTGCAACGATGATCGACAGGTGGCGCCATGCCAAAGCTTGATCGTCACATTGCAAAGCACGTCCTGGGCGCGATGGCGCTGGTGCTGCTGGTGCTGGGCGGGCTGGATCTTCTGTTCACAGCGGTCGATGAACTGGGTAACACCAACGAGCGCTATGGCAGCGCCGCCGCATTGAAGTATGTGCTGCTGACCTTTCCCTGGCATGTCTATGAGCTGCTGCCGATGGTCTCGCTGATCGGCGCGCTGGTTGGACTTGGCCTGCTGGCCACCGGCAACGAACTCGTGGTGATGCAGGCATCTGGCGTCAGTGTAGGCCGCATTGTACGTGCGGTTATGAAGCCGGCGCTGCTGGTGATGGTCGGCGGCGTACTGCTGGGGGAATACGTGGCTCCAGTCTTCGAGTTGCGTGCCGAGGTCGGCAAGGCTGCGGCCAGCGGCGAACAGGTGGGCCTTTCGCGCTACGGCCACTGGGAGCGTGATGGCAATACCTTTCTGCACTTCAATGCCATGGAAGCCGATGGCGGGTTGCATGGCGTGAGCTTGCTGGAATTCGACGATCGGCAACGCATCGTGCGCAGCGTGGAAGCAACCGGCGCTGCGTATTTTGGTGTGGCGGATTCCGGTCAGGCCGCCTGGGTTCTGGAGCAGGGGCGGGAGCTGGCTTTCGTCTACGGTGCGGACGGGCGGATGTCCAGCACACAGCATGAATTCATCTCGCTGCCGCAGACGCTGGATCTGACGCCGGATGCGCTGCGTGTCCTGATCGTGGATCCGGATGAAATGTCCATGCGTGACCTGTGGCGCCATGCGGATCGTTTTGAACGCCAGGGCCAGGATGCCAGCCCTTATTATCTGGCGTTCTGGAAAAAGGTGATGCAACCGCTGACGACCGCGCTGCTGGTGTTGGTGGCGATATCGTTCATCTTCGGCCCCCTGCGCGACGCCACCATGGGCTCGCGTGTGTTCACGGCGATCTGCTTTGGACTTGGCTTTACCATCCTGCAACGACTCATGCACAACATCGCTCTGGTGTATCAGTTACAGCCTTTGCTGGCCGTGGCGTTGCCACTGCTCGTCACCGGTGGGCTGGGCCTGCACTTCTTCCGCCGCGCAGCCTGAAGCAGCTCATGCAGGCGGCGGTGGCTTCTGGAACTGCTGCACTCAGGCAGGAGCCCGGACGATATGCGTTGCAGAGAGCAGGTCCGGCACACTGCGCCGGGCCGGATCCATCAGGCAATACCAGTACCCCAGGCCGAGCAGCAACAGGCTGGGTGGTGCACTGGCAAAGCGGATCGCAGCCTGTTTCCAGCTGATGCTGCCACCATCGTTGCGCAGCACGCGAATGCGCCAGGCCTGCATGCCGAGCGTCTGCCCGGAGTGGGTCCAGAAGAAACTAAAGAACAGGAAAGCGCTGAGCAGCATTGCCGTAAACAACGTGTTTTTTACCAGTGCATCCATCACTACCATTTCGCCTTCCAGCGTGCGTGCCTGCTCCAGTCCGAAGGAGGACAGTACGGCAAAGCCCACCAGAATCCATATGGCAAATACCAGCAGGCTGTCATACAGCATCGCAGCAAGGCGGCGCCAGAGCGGGGCTGGTTCGAAACTGTCGCGGTTGGCGGGTGTCATGGTCGATCCGGTATGGTGGGTTGGCTCGCATTCTACCGGTACTGCCTTGACTTTACAGGGCAAATCACCAACACTGCCAGCCCATGAAAGCCCAGCCGAGCCGCGCCAGCATTATTATGTCCAGACACTGAAAGGTGGGTTGGTCGCAAGCGTTTGACCGGATGACCGAAACCCGCCCCAAGGCGGGTTTTTTTATGTACGGGGACTGGTGCTGCCGGCAAGTGTGGTGCGCAGGCCGGGTGGGGTGGGCTTCGAGCGCCGCAGGCGCTTCGTATTCGTGATGTAGTCCGGAGCTATTCGCATGCGTGTTGCGCAGGCAGGGTGAGTGAGCTTCGAACGCCGCAGGCGCCTTATGCTGCTGCACAGGGTCTGTTGGTCAGAGTCGTAAACGGAGAGATAGAGTGAGTCATGCCGCCATCAATGCCCTCGTGCAGGTCACCGACCTGCCGGACTACGTTGCCCTGATGGACACCACGCTGCGTGACGGCGAGCAGACCCAGGGAGTGTCGTTTGCCTCTGGTGAAAAGCTCACCATTGCGCAGGCCTTGCTTGAACGTCTGCACGTGGACCGTATTGAGGTGGCGTCTGCGCGTGTCAGTGCCGGCGAGCAGGCTGCCGTGAAAGCCATCACCATGTGGGCTCAGGAGCACGGTTATCTGGAGCGCGTGGAAGTACTGGGCTTCGTCGACGGTACCCACACGGTGGACTGGATCGTGGCCGCTGGTGGCAAAGTGTTGAACCTGCTGACCAAGGGCAGCGAGAAGCACTGCCGTCACCAGCTCGGCAAGACGCTGCAGCAGCATGTGGCTGATATTCGCCAGACCGTGACCTATGCGCATGCGCAGGGCCTGCGTGTGAATGCCTATCTGGAAGACTGGTCCAACGGCTACCGCGACAACAAGGACTATGTGCTCGAGCTGCTGAACAGCATCGGTGACCTTGGCATCGAGCACTTCATGCTGCCTGACACTCTGGGCGTAATGAGCCCGGCCGAGGTGTTCAATGCCTTGCGTGACATGCGTTCCCGCTTCCCGCAGCTGGAATTCGACTTCCATCCTCACAATGATTATGGCCTTGCCACTGCCAACTGCATGGCAGCAGTGGAAGCCGGCGTCCGCAATCTGCATTGCACGATGAACTGTCTGGGCGAGCGCGCCGGCAATGTCTCGCTCGCTGAGCTGGCCGTGGCATTGAAAGACAAGATGGGGCTGCGGACTGCCATAGACGAAACGCACCTCGCTGCCGTCAGCAAAATGGTGGAGCGCTTTTCCGGCAAGTGGGTGGCGGCCAACCAGCCCATCCTTGGTGCCGACGTGTTTACGCAGACGGCCGGTATCCACGCCGATGGCGATGTGAAGGGTGGTCTGTACGAAACGCAGCTCTCGCCGGAGCGCTTCGACCGCAAGCGCACCTACGCGCTGGGCAAGCTCAGTGGCAAGGCCTCCGTGCTCAAGAACATCGAGGAACTCGGCATCACTTTGTCGCCCGACAATCTGAGGAAGGTGTTGCAGGAAGTCGTGGCACTGGGAGATTCCAAGGAGACCATTACGGCTGACGACCTGCCTTTCATCATCGCCGATGTGCTGGAGAGCAACGACTACCAGCACATCCGCCTGCTGGAGTGCCGCATCAACAGCAACTTCATGCAGAGCTCGCAGGTTGAGATCGCCGTGGAGATCAATGGCAAAGAGTACACGGCCACCGGCAGCGGCAATGGCGGCTACGATGCTTTCATTGCGGCCCTCAGCCAGATCCTGGACGGCTTTGGCTTCAGCATGCCGGAACTGGTGGACTACACCGTGCGCATCCCCAAGGGCGGCAAGCCCGGTGCGCTGACCGAGTGTACGATCACCTGGGCTGGCACGCCGCGCAACCTGCGCACGCGCGGCGTGCATGCCAACCAGGTCTACGCCGCCGTGCTTGCCACGCTGCGCATGGTCAACACCCGCTTGCACATGCAACAGTCATGATCGATCTTCGCAGCGATACCGTCACACGTCCTACGCCCGCCATGCGCCAGGTCATGGCGCAGGCTCCTGTGGGTGACGATGTGTGGGGCGACGATCCCACGGTTGCCCGCCTCGAGGCCATGAGTGCCGAGCGCCTGGGCAAGGAAGCCGCGCTGTTCCTTGCGAGCGGCACGCAATCCAACCTTGTGGCGCTCCTGGTACATTGCCAGCGCGGCGACGAATACCTGGTGGGACAGGATGCGCACACCTACAAATATGAAGGGGGTGGCGCTGCCGTGCTTGGCAGCATCCAGCCACAACCATTGGCCATGGCGGCGGATGGCAGCATTCCACTCGACAGTATTCGCGCCGCGATAAAGCCGGATGATTTCCACTTTGCGCGCACCCGCCTGCTGAGTCTGGAGAATACCATCGGTGGCAAGGTATTGGGGCTCGACTACATGGCTGCTGCCTGCTTGATTGCAGATGAGCATGGGCTGGCGAAGCACCTCGACGGCGCGCGTGTTTGTAATGCCGCAGTAAAACTGGGCGTGGATGTGAGCCGCATCGCTGCGCCCTTTGATACGGTATCCGTGTGCCTGTCGAAGGGGCTCGGCGCCCCGGTGGGTTCCGTCTTGTGTGGACCGCAGGCTCTCATGAAGCAGGCGCGACGCTGGCGCAAGATGCTGGGCGGCGGCATGCGCCAGGCCGGCATCATCGCGGCAGCCGGTATATACGCGCTCGAACACAACATCGAACGTCTGGCGGAGGATCATGCCAATGCCGCGTTGCTGGCGGCGGAGCTGTCCGGAATTCCTGATATCGCCATTGACCTAGCGACGGTACAGACCAACATGGTGTTCTTTACGCCGCGCACCGGTACGGCGGAAGCCCTTACGCAGCATTTGAAGACCCGCGACATCCTGGTGGATCCCGGCAAGACCATCCGGCTCGTCACGCATCTCGACGTAAGCCGCGACGACGTGCTGTCGGTGGTAACTGCCGTTCAGGAATTTTACCAGCGCTGAGGCGATCAGCTTCCAGTCGCAGGGTAATGCGCAGCGTGACCGTTGGTTGTGCCGCCCCAAAGCTTCGGTCCACAATGCGGTGGACCGAGCCAGAATAAAAACAAGAGGCCCGCATGCCTGCGCGCACCCGCATCCAGCTCTCCATCATGATGTTCTTCCAGTTCTTCGTGTGGGGCTGCTGGAACGTCACCATGGGCACCTACCTGCTGAACATCGACTTCGACGGCGCCGCCGTGGGTTCTGCCTACAGCACCACGAGTTGGGGTGCCATCTTTGCGCCGATCCTCGTTGGCATGCTGGCTGACCGCTATTTCTCTTCCCAGCAAGTGCTGGCCATCCTGCATCTTGCTGGCGCGGCACTGCTCTGGTGGTTGAGCAACATCACCGAGCCCGGCGCCTTCTTTTGGGTGCTGCTGGCATACGCCGGCTGCTACATGCCCACGCTGGCGCTGGCCAATGCGATCGCGTTCCACCAGATGCGGGACCCCGGCAAGGAATTTCCCGGTATCCGCGTGATGGGCACGCTGGGCTGGATCGTGCAGGGGCTTGTCATCGGCATCGGTGTGCCGGCAGTGCATGGCTTCTCGATCGAAGCCACGAAGGTGCCCATCGAATGGGCCGCAGTGGTGTCGCTGGTGCTGGGCGTATATGCCTTCTGGTTGCCTGATACGCCGCCAGGCAATTCCGGTCGTACGCCGAGGCTCAGTGAAGTTCTGGGGCTCGACACGCTGGCGCTGATGAAAGATCGCTCATTTGCGGTATTCATCTTCGGTTCGCTGCTGGTATCGATTCCGCTGGCGTTCTATTACAACTTTTCGAATGCCTTTCTTAATGAGACCAGCATGGCGGGCGCTGCTGCGAAGATGTCGCTGGGGCAGATGTCCGAGGTGCTGTTCCTGTTGCTGGTGCCATTTTTCTTCGTGCGTCTGGGTGTAAAGAAGATGCTGCTGGTGGGGATGGCCGCCTGGGTACTGCGCTATGTCCTGTTTGCCTTGGGTGACAACGGGTCACTGGTGGTGCTGTTGTACCTCGGCATCATTCTGCATGGTGTGTGTTATGACTTCTTCTTTGTCACCGGCCAGATCTATATGGACGCAACTGCGCCGCGCGGGCAACGTGCCAGTGCACAGGGTTTTATTCATGTGGTCACCTACGGCGTGGGCATGCTGATCGGCGCCACGCTGTCCGGTCGTATCGTCGACGCATATGCCAATACCGAGGGAGACGTTGTCCTGCACGACTGGAGCAGCATCTGGCTGTATCCTGCGGCGATGGCAGCAGTGGTGCTCGTGCTGTTCCTGCTGCTGTTTCGTGATCCGCCGCGCCCGCCCGCAAAACCATGAACTTCGTAGGGGCGAATCGCCGCGTCCGCCCGTAACCGCTGCGGCTTGCGCTCCATCAATGCAGCGTGGCGTCCAACCTTTTACCTTGTTGCTTCAAGTCACCAGGACGGGAGTAGCGCATGAATCAGGATCAGGCCAAGGCCGCGTTGCTGGAAAAGAAAGCGGAACTCGAAGCGCGCCTCGTGCGCACGCACAAGCATATCCATGGTCGTGAGGAGCCCGTCAGCGCGCGTTTCAGCGAACAAGTAAAGGAAACCGAGAACGATGCGCTGGTGCATGCCCTTGATGCAGAGGGGCAACAGGAGTTGCAGCAGGTCAATCACGCCCTGCAAAGGCTTGATCTTGGTGGCTATTTCACCTGCAACCGCTGTGGTGCCGAGATTGGGGTAGCCCGTCTCAAAGCTATTCCTTTTACTGACCTTTGTATCACCTGCGCCTCCTGAGCTACTGAAATCCCGGGGCACTCAGGGCTTTTCGTAGGGCAGCCCGACGTACTGCTCGGCGATGACGCGGCGGCCACTGTCGTGGGACAGGTAGAAATCCAGCTCCGAGTCCATGAAGCGCGCGAAGGTGTGGCCGTCCATGCCGGCGGTCGGCACCGTGCCGAAGTCGTGCAGCATGTTGCTCATCCACCATGAGAAGCGCTCGCCGTGCCAGACGCGGCGCAGCGCCACTTCGGAATAGCGCTGCAGCAAGGCAGCATCCTCACCGGCATAGACGCGCGTAAGTATCTCGTGCAGCGTAGCCACATCCGACGCTGCCAGATTGAGGCCCTTGGCACCGGTGGGCGGCACGATGTGTGCGGCATCACCGACGAGGAATAGCCGGCCGTACTGCATTGGCTCGCACACGAAAGAACGCAGCGGTGCGATACTTTTTTCGATGCTGGGTCCGGTCACCAGGGTGGCTGCCGCATCAGCAGGCAGGCGCCGCTTGAGTTCGGCCCAGAAGGCATCGTCACTCCAGTTTTCCACCGTATCGTCCATCGGCACCTGCAGGTAGTAGCGGGAACGCGTCATTGAACGCATGCTGGCCAGCGCAAAGCCGCGTGCGGTCCTGCAGTAGATCAGCTCATGGCTCACCGGTGGTGTTTCGCTCAGCACGCCGAGCCAGCCAAAGGGGTAGGTGCGGGTGTGTTCGGTGCGCAAGTGTGCCGGGATAGTCTGGCGCGATACGCCATGAAAGCCATCGCAGCCCGCCACATAGTCGCAGTCGAGGCGGTACTGCTCGCCTTGCCAGAGGAAGCTCAGCCAGGGCTTGTCGCTTGTCACGTCATGGGGCTGCACATCGCTGGCTTCGTAGCAGGTCTGCAGGCCTGCTGCTGCGCGCGCTTCCATCAGGTCACGGGTGATTTCCACCTGGCCATAGCAGATCACGGCAGATCCCCCCGTGAGCCCCTTGAGATCGATACGCACGCGGCGGTCATCCATGGCGATGTCGAAGCCGTCGTGCACGAGTCCTTCGGTATCCATGCGGGTGGCAACGCCGGCTTCGCGCACGAGGTCTGCGAAACCGCGCTCGAGGATGCCGGCACGGATGCGTCCCAACACATAATCCCCGCTCATGCGCTCCACGATGATGTTGCTGATGCCGCGGCGTGCCAGCAGTTGTCCGAGCAGCAGCCCGGAGGGGCCGGCGCCGATGATGGCGACTTGGGTACGCAAGGTCTTCATGTCGTTGCCTCCTGCAGTTTTCAGGCATGTTCGCACCAGAAGTTGGCGGCTGGAATTCACTTATGCGACATATGCTGGTACTTTTCGTGCAAAACCCGCGATCTGTAGTTCCAATCAGTACACCCACGAAGGAGATGCCATGGTCCGGCGCGGCCCTCAGGTCGAGACGATCCCCCGCTATGCACTGTACGGTGAGCCGGGCAGTTTGCCCGCTTCCGGCTTCGTGCATATCGAGGACATCGAGGCGCGCAGCGGTCCGGCCGGCTGGCATATCAAGCCGCACCGGCATGCCGGCATGTTTCAGGTGTTGTGCATCAGCCAGGGCGGCGCCGTCGTCACGGTGGATGCCGATGAGCACAGTCTTGACGGTGCCTGGGCGCTTACCTTGCCTTCCGGCTGTGTCCATGGCTTCCGGTTTGATCCGGGAACGCGGGGATATGTGCTGACCTGCGCTGACACGCTGCTGGATGCCCTGGGACGGGACTTGCTGCCGACTGCGGTGGCTGCACTGGCGCGCACGCCGCAACGAATCGACTGCCGCAGCGAACCCCTGCTGTTTGCCCAACTGGAACAGTATCTGCAGTTGCTGTCCTGGGAGCTCGGCAACCATCGAGCCGGCAATATCGCGATGCTGCAACTGTTGGTGGTTGCAGTATTGGTGACGCTGCAAAGGCAGGACGCGCCAGGCAGCACCAGAGGCCAGGGCGGTGCGGCAACAAACCAGCAGGGACTGGTGCAGGCCTTCCGGACCTTGCTCGATGCGCAGTACCGCTCGGCCTGGACGGTGGAACAATACGCAGCAGCACTGCGTGTCTCCAGTTCGACCTTGAATCGCGCGTGCCATGCCGTTCTGGAGCTGTCCGCCAAGCAGCTGGTGCAGCAGCGTTTGTTGCACGAAGCGAAGCGGCGCTTGATCTACACGGGCGAGCCGCTGGAGAGCATCGCCTGGTCGCTGGGCTATCGTGATCCTGCCTATTTCTCGCGCGTATTCCGGCGCTTGGCGGGCGATAGTCCCAGCGCGTTCCGCCTGCGCCACAACATCGGCAACGGCACTACCTGAACCGCTTGAGCGATGCCTGACAGACGCCGCCGATGACAACTACTCCGCATTGTGTTATCAACTCAATTATTGTTTCAGATCAGCGGTTTGCAATGCGAAGCTAATGTAGTATTCGTGGCACGCTCCATGGCCTGACAGAAGCGAGACCGCAGCCGCTTGGCGGCCGGCCCCAAACGACTACAGCAGGAAGACGCATGTTTGCGGAAACCCTTCTCGACCTGACCCAGCGCCTCGCCAAGGTGGGCGGTTGGACCACTGTTCCGGGTGACTTCCACCATTCCTATTGGACGCCCGAAACCTACAAGATCTTCGATTACGAGGGTAGCGAAGCACCTGATTTCGACCAGATCATGACCTGCCTGTTGCCGCAGTCACGGCAGCTCGCTGCCGATGCCATGGAGCGCGCCATCCAGGGCGAAGCTACTGATTCCGAATTGGAAATGCTCACGTTCAAGGGCCGCCACAAATGGCTGCGCATAATTACCGAATCCGAACGTGATGCCCAAGGCAGCGTTCTGCGGATCAGCGGCGCCGTGATGGACATCACCGAGCAGAAATTGCAGGAGCATACTCAGCGCGTTCTCAGCCAGCGCCTGTTCACCACGTTTGAATGCATGACGGATGCCTTCTTCATGCTGGACAGCCACTGGCGTCTCATCTACATCAATGAGGCAGCTGTCCGGCTTTCCGGAATCGACAGCCGCTTCGTGATTGGCCATACCTTGTGGGAATGTGTTCCGCATCTGGTGGCAACGCCGCTGTTCCGGGGCTTTCACGAAGCCATGCACCGGCGCGAGCCGTTCCATATCGAGTACTGGTCGCAGGCCATGCAGAACTGGATTGAGCTCGATGCCTATCCCTCGCCGGAAGGGTTGGCCGTGTTCTTCCATTCGATCAGTGAGAAGCGCGCGATGGCTGATCGTATCGCTGCCAGTGAGCAGCGCCTGAAATATGTCACGCAGGCCACACTGGATGCTGCCTGGGACTGGAATCTCGACAAGAACGAGATCTGGTGGAGCGGTCGGCTCGAACGCCTGTTTGGCTGGACGCAATCAAACAGCCGCCAGGAGATGCTCACCGACAACCACTACTGGCTGGAACGCATCCACCCGGATGACCGCATGCGCGTCATCAATAATCTGGAGAACCTCATCAAGAGCGATGGCATGGTTTGGGAAGATACCTACCGGTTGCTGCGGGAGTCCGGTGACTATGCCCAGGTTGACCAGCGCGCCACCATCGTGCGCGGCGTTGACCGACAGGCCAGGCATGTGGTCGGCGGCATCACTGATGTGACGCGCCGTATCGAGATGGAACATCGCATGCTGGAGTCACAGCGGCTCGAGTCCGTGGGCAAGCTCACCGGTCATGTGGCCCATGATTTCAACAACCTGCTTACCGTGATTCTGGGAAATGCCGAGTTGCTGCAGGGGTATCTGGATGCGCAGCCACAATTGGCCGAACTGGCGGTGACCATCAGCAAGGCTGCGCTGAGAGGCAGTGCCCTCACGAGCCGCCTGCTGGCCTTTGCCCGGCGTCAGACCCTGGAGCCGCGATCGCTGGACGTGAACCAACTGGTGTCGAACATGCGTCCCTTGCTGGGGCGCACACTGGGCGTGGACATCGACATCCAGTTGCTGCAGCGGCCCCACCTGCCGCCGGCGCTGGCCGATGCAAACCAACTGGAAGGCGCCCTGCTGAACCTTTGCCTGAATGCCCGCGATGCCATGCCGGAGGGCGGCAGGTTGCTGATCGAAACCGCGCAGGCACAGATCGACGAGGGTTTTCCGGGCCTGCGCCACGAGCTGACGCCGGGAGCCTATGTGGTGCTGTCGGTCACCGACTCCGGTACCGGCATCGCGCCGGAGGTAATCAAGCATGTGTTTGAACCGTTTTTCACTACCAAGCCCGTGGGCAAGGGAACCGGGCTTGGGCTGAGCTCGGTGTTTGGATTCGCGAGGCAATCAAACGGCAATGTCTCGATTTACTCCGAACCTGGCAGGGGTACCACGGTGCGGATCTACCTGCCGGTGTCCACGGCCAGCGCCGAGTTGCTGGCCCCGCGCGATCTGAACATTCGCGGCGGACACGAGACCATTCTGGTCGTGGATGATGACGAGCTGGTGCGTTCCGTGGCGGAAAGCCTGCTGTCAAACTCGCTTGGCTATCGCGTGCATGTGTGTGCCGATGCTCTGACGGCCCTGGACTTGCTGCAGCAGGGGACGCACGTGGATATGATATTCACCGACGTGATGATGCCGGGCATGAACGGACGTGAATTTGCACGCAAGGTCCGGGCGATCTGGCCGGGGATCAAGATACTGTTTACCTCCGGCTTTACCGAGGATTCCATCGTCCATGACGGCAAGCTGGATGAGGGCTTTCACCTGCTGCCGAAGCCTTATCCGTTGAAGGAGTTGGCGCGCCGCGTGCGTGAGATGCTGGACACCGGATTCTGAGCCAGCTCAGGCGTAGCCGTGGCGCAAGGCATGCACGCAGCCACGCAGCCCGGTGTGGTCCGCACGCACCAGCGCCAGCGGAATGTCACTGCAGTATTGCGTGAAGCGACCTTTGGCATTGAAGCGTTCACGCAACAGTGCCTTGTCATACAGGCCGTCCAGTTTCGGCAGGATGCCGCCGGCCAGCCATATGCCACCACGCGCCCCCAGTGCGATGGCGACTTCGCCCGCCACCGAGCCCAGTATGGCGATGAAGTCGTCAATACTCTGGCGGCACAGCGCATCACCACGGCGCGCCGCAGTCGAGACTGCTTCTGCGGTGAGATGGTGGTCTTGCCCGGCCAGTGCAGCATTGGCATGGTACAGCGCGGACAGACCGGGACCGGAAAGGATACGTTCCACCGACACGCGCGGATACTGCTGCCACAACTGCTGCAGCAGCGCGATTTCGTGTGCATCGACGGGAGCGAAAGCCAGGTGGCCGCCTTCCGACGGAATGATCTCGCCGCCCACCGTGAGTCCAGCCACGCCCAGACCGGTGCCCGGGCCCAGTGCAGCAATCACCAGTCCCGGTAGCGGACGTGCGGTACCCAGCCACTCCACTTCATTGTCCTGCAGCCCCGGCACGCTGAGCAGCTGCGCGCTGAAATCGTTGATCACCGCAACGCGGCAGCCGAGTTCACGTTCGAGCTCGCTGCGGCTGAAAGCCCAGTGGTTGTTCGGCAGGTCGATCCATTCGGTTTCGATAGGGCCGGCTACGGCCAGGCAGATGCGACTGATGCTGCGCTGGGCCGGAATCCCGGCGAGGTAATGGCGGATCGCATCGAGCGGACGCGCGTAGTCAACACACAGTAGCCGGCTGAGGTCATGCAGGGTGCTGCCGCCAGCATCAAGCCAGGCAAAGCGTGCATTGGTGCCGCCGATGTCGGCAACGATCTCGATGGAGGAGTGGGGTTGCATTGCCGTGCCCTCGCGCTGTGTGTGCCCGGCGAATCCTGCCGGGGCTGGTGTTTAACGTACCAGCTCAGCCGCCTCGCGGGCCAGTGCACGGACTTCCTGCCAGCGGCCAGCCTTCAACAACTCTGGCTTCAGCATCCACGATCCACCCACGCAGGCCACATTGGGCAGGGCCAGATAGGCCGGCGCCTTGTCGAGCGTGATGCCGCCCGTGGGGCAGAACAGTGCTTGCGGCAGCGGCGCAGCAAGAGCTTTCAGCATGGCGACTCCACCGGCTGCTTCTGCCGGAAAGAACTTCATTGTGGTGATCTGGTGCTCCAGCAGGTACATCACTTCACTGGCCGTGCTGGCGCCGGGCAGCAAAGGAACCTGCTGTGCAGCAGCAGCGGCCAGAACGGCTTCGGTAGCACCGGGGCTTACCAGAAACTGCGCACCAGCATCGCGCGCCTGCTCGATGCTGCGCGCATCGAGGATGGTGCCGGCGCCCACCACCGCGTCGGGGAAATGCTGGCGGATGGCCGTGATCGCTGCCAGTGCGGCAGTGGTGCGCAGGGTAATTTCGAGCACCGGCAGGCCACCGGCGAGCAGGGCCTCAGCCAGCGGCAGCGCCGTGGCGATGTCGTCGATCGTGATGACCGGTATCACCGGTGCCAGCTGCAGGATGTTGCGGATATTCATTTGCTTCCAGGCTTCCTTGTCGTGTTGATCATGAGTGGGTGGACTTGAAGCTGCAGGCGCCCGCCTCGGCACTGCCGACCAGCTGGCGGAAGCCGGAGAACAATTCGCGCCCGCAGCCCTGGGCATGGTTACGCGTGCCACTGGCGGCGGGAATGCGCCGCGCGAGCTCGGCCGCGGGCACCAACAGTTCCAGTACGCCGGTGTCCGCATCGAGGCGGATCATGTCGCCGTTCTGCACCAGAGCCAGTGGGCCGCCACGGGCGCACTCGGGTGTGACGTGGATGGCGGCCGGCACCTTGCCCGAGGCGCCGGACATGCGGCCGTCGGTACACAGCGCCACCTTGAAGCCGCGGTCCTGCAGGACTCCGAGCGTTGGTGTCAGCTGGTGCAGCTCCGGCATGCCATTGGCGTGCGGGCCCTGGTAACGCACCACCGCGACAAAATCACGTTCGAGCTGGCCGGCACGGAATGCTGCAATCAGGTCTTCCTGCTCGTCGAATACCAGCGCCGGCGCTTCGACACGGCGATGGGCCGGTTTCACTGCGGAGACCTTGATCACGGCGCGACCGAGATTCCCGCTGAGCCGGTGCAGGCCGCCGCTGGTATCGAAGGGTGCGTCGTTGCAGCGCAGCACGCTGTCGTCACGAGATTGGGTTGTGGTGCTTTTCCAGAAGAGCGTGTTGTCGTCGCGCAGCTGCGGCTCATTGCGATATTGCGACAGTCCGCGTGCGTCGCCCATCGTCAGTATGTCGGCGTGCAACAGACCGGCGCCGAGCAGGGCGCCGGTCAATACCGCCATGCCACCGGCCTGCTGGAAATGATTGATGTCACTTTCGCCATTGGGATAGATGCGTGCCAGCAGCGGTACCACGGCAGACAGTTCGTGGAAATCATCCCAGTCGATGACGATACCGGCAGCTGCCGCGATGGCGATGAGATGAATGGTGTGATTGGTGGAGCCACCGGTCGCGAGCAGGCCGACGATGGCATTGACCAGGGCTTTTTCGTCCACTGCCAGACCGATGGGACGATAGTCAGCCGACGCCGCCGTGAACTTCAGTACTTGCTGCGCCGTAGCGCGGGTCAATGCGGCGCGCAGCGGCGTGCCAGGATTGACGAAGGACGCGCCTGGCAGATGCAGTCCCATCATTTCCACTATCAGCTGGTTGCTGTTGGCCGTGCCGTAAAACGTGCAGGTACCGGGACTGTGGTAGGACGCGGACTCGGCCTCGAGCAGCGCGTCCTTGTCCACCTTGCCCTCGGCATACAACTGGCGGATGCGCTGCTTTTCCTTGTTGGGAAGTCCCGAAGGCATGGGACCGGCCGGGACCAGCAGCATCGGCAAGTGGCCAAAGTGCAGAGCGCCAATCAACAAGCCCGGCACGATCTTGTCGCAGACGCCCAGCAGCAGCGCACCGTCGAACATGTTGTGGCTCAGCGCCACGGCCGTGGCCATGGCGATCACATCGCGACTGAAGAGTGATAACTCCATGCCGTCCTGGCCCTGGGTGACGCCATCGCACATGGCCGGCACGCCGCCGGCGAACTGCGCTACACCACCGGCCTGGCTGATCGCCGTCTTGATGAGGTTGGGGTAGTCCTGCAAGGGCTGATGTGCGGACAGCATGTCGTTGTAGCTGGAAATTATGGCGATGTTGGCCTGATCGCCACTTGCGAGTGCCTGCTTGTCTTCGATACTGCAGGCGGCGAAGGCATGGGCAAGATTGCCGCAGGCCAGCTGACGACGTTGGCGACCCTTGTCCGCCGCGGCCTGCAGGCGCTCAAGGTAGGCACTGCGGGTCGGCTGACTGCGTTCGCGGATACGCGCGGTGATGGCTACGACGACTTGATGCATGACTCGGCTCGCTCAAGGATGGTAGAAGACATGGACCGGAGTGTCGCTTTGCTGCAGCACGGCGGCGACTGGCAGGGCAAACGTATCATGACAATGCAAGGCGTTCTGGTAAACCTGCCATTTTTCCTCGCCCGTGAAGAACAGGACGAGCCGACGCGCGCGGCACAGACCGGCAAGGGTCAGCGTGAGTCGTTCCGTAAGTGCCCCGGTTACGCCTGTCGGTAGCGCCGTAATCGCCTGGCAGAGGTGACTGCCTGTAAGCCCTTGCAGCAATCCCTCTGCACCGGGGAACAGGGAGGCGGTGTGGCCATCGCTGCCCATGCCGAGCAGGCCGAAACTCCAGGGCAGGGGCAGGGCGTTGTAGCACGCCTCGCATTCGGTCTGCGCCGTATCGGCAGCAGGGGAAGAGCTTGCCATGCCCTGGAGTCGCTCCAGAAAGGTGGCGTTGTGCTTGAAGATGGTGCGCAGCAGTCCCTCGTTCGAAGCCGGATGGGATACGGCCACCCGGCGTTCATCCACCAGTGCCGGCGCGATACGGTGCCAGGGCAGGTCGGCCGCGGCAAGTTGTTCATAGAGTTTGCGCGGGGTATTGCCGCCGGAAAGCAGGCAACTCACCTCTTTGGCGTCCGCGAGATCGGTTCGCAGGGCCTCCACGCAAAAGTTCAGCAGCACCGGCAGCAACGCGGCAGAATCGGGGAAAAGATGTTCGTGCAGCATTGGCTCGGACTCAGGGCTTGATCACAGGGAATCAGGCAAATTCCGCGCCAGTGTAAACCACGGGTGGGGCGCCGGGACAAACCAGCGGCAAAGAAAAAGCCCTGCCGCCGATGGCGACAGGGCTTGGGGTGCTGCGGATCTGTCGCCGGGACTGCTGATCAGGCGACGTGCCAGCGCAGCGGCTTACTGGCCCAGCGACTTGATGTAGGCCGCCACGTCGGCCATGGCCTGGTCGTCGGGCAGGATCTGTGCCATTGGCGCCATCTGCATGCCGTAGGTATCTTTCGGATTGCTGCCACGGACGCCGGTCTTGAAATTCTGCAACTGGCGTATGGTGTACCACTCTTCCTGGCCGGCCATTTTCGGCGCGTTCAGGGCTTCCATGCCTTCGGCGTTCTGGCCGTGGCAGGCGCCGCAGGTGGCGAAAAGGGTCTTGCCGCGCACGGGGTCACCGGCGGCCATGGTGCCGGCGGAGTAAAGGGATACCAGTGCGGTTCCAGCCAAAGCGAGCTTCAACTTCATTACAATTTCCTCGTGGTGAAGGTCAGTGGTAAATACGTGTACATGTGCGTATTGGATGCTGCGGGGCCTGAACCGGAGATGAACCCTGCGGAGTGTGCTATCTTTGCCGGCCGCTGAAAGCGGGCAGATTATAGCAGCAATTAATCAACAGCATCCAAGGGGTGAGGCAGCAAGACAATGTCGATCAAATCGGACAAATGGATCCGTCGCATGGCGCAGGAACACGGCATGCTGGAACCCTTCGAGCCCCAGCAGGTGCGCGCAGTGAATGGCAACAAGGTCATTTCCTACGGTACTTCCAGCTATGGGTATGATGTGCGTTGCGCCAATGAGTTCAAGATCTTCACGAACGTCCACACCACCAACGTAGTGGACCCCAAGAATTTCGACAACTCCAGCTTTGTCAGCATCACGGAAGACTACTGCATCATTCCGCCCAATTCCTTTGCACTGGCGCGTACCGTCGAGTACTTCCGAATTCCCAGGAACGTGCTGACAATCTGTCTTGGCAAATCCACCTACGCGCGCTGCGGCATCATCGTCAATGTAACGCCACTGGAACCGGAGTGGGAAGGCCACGTCACGCTCGAGTTTTCCAATACGACGCCGTTGCCCGCCAAGATCTACGCCTACGAAGGCGTGGCTCAGATGCTGTTCTTCGAATCCGACGAACAGTGTGAAGTGACCTACCGCGACCGCAACGGCAAATACATGGGGCAGATGGGCGTCACCCCGCCCAAACCCTGATCCAATCCTGGCCACGCCCTGCGCAAGTGGGCCCTTTGTTGACGGAGAGATGAGCCGTGCTGGCTGTTGCCAAGCTGTATTGCGAGCGTGACGAGCGCGTCCTGTTCTCTGGCCTCGATTTCACGCTGGGGGAAGGGCGGGTACTGCAAGTGGCTGGCGCCAACGGCAGCGGCAAGACCACGCTGCTGCGCATTCTGTGTGGGCTCAACCCCGATTATCAGGGCGATATCCTTTGGCAGGGCAGCGAGGTCAGGACTGTCGTCGACAGTTATCGCGCCGCCTTGTTCTATCTCGGCCACAGCCCCGCCATCAACAAAACCCTGACGCCGTTGCAGAACCTGCGCTGGTTCTGCGCGCTGCGTGGCTTCCGTGACGACGCCGCAATCCTGATGGCGCTGGCGCAGTTGGGTCTGCGCGGTTACGAACACATTCCCAGCTATCAGATGTCGGCCGGTCAGCAACGTCGGGTGAGCCTGGCGCGCCTGCAACTGAGTGGCGCCAGCCTGTGGATACTCGACGAGCCGTTCACTGCACTGGACCGTAACGGTGTGGCTGATCTCGAGCAGCGTATCGCCGACTTTGCCCGCAGTGGCGGTGCCGTAATTCTCACCACACACCATCAGCTGCAACTGGGCTGTGAACTCACTGTGCTCAATCTCGATACGCTGGCAGGGAGACGCTGATGAACGCTGCACGCCACACGCTCGGTCTCAGTGCCAGCCTGTCCGCCACGCTGACGCGTGAACTGCAGATCGCGCTGCGCAGCCCCGGCAACATGCTGAACCCCCTGATGTTTTTCATCATCGCAGTCTCGCTGTTTCCTCTGGGTGGCGGCGCTGATCCGGAATGGCTGGGCCGCATCGCACCTGGCGTGCTGTGGGTGACGGCCTTGCTTGCCGTGATGCTGTCGATGGAAAGCCTGTTCCGCAGTGACTACGAGGACGGCACGCTGGAACAATTGCTGCTGAGTCCGCAGCCGCTGTATTTCCAGCTGCTCATGAAGATATTCGGGCATTGGCTCGTCACGGGATTGCCTCTGGTGGTGGTGGCACCCGTGCTCGCCTACATGCTGGCGCTGCCTGCAGAAGGCTATGCACCGTTGCTGTGGGGACTGCTGTTGGGCACCCCCACGTTGAACTTCATCGGTGCCATCGGAGCCGCCCTGACGGTAGGCCTGGCGCGCAGTGGACTGCTGTTGGCTGTGCTAGTATTGCCGCTGTCGATTCCGGTGCTGGTGTTCGGTGCCGGCATGGTGGAAACAACGCTGAACGGACTGCCTGTAGCCGGCATCGCGGCCGTGCTGGGAGCCCTGCTGTTACTGGCTCTCACGCTGTCACCACTCGCCATCGCGGCGGCCCTGCGTATCAGCGTCAACTGACGATTCGGACATTCATTCCCATGATGCAATGGATCTACAAGCTGGGTTCTCCCCGGTATTTTTACGAGATGACTACGGTCTTCGTGCCTTGGCTGTCGGCCATTACATTTTTCCTGCTCATTGTCGGATTAGTGTGGGGTCTCGGTTTTGCACCACCGGATTACCAGATGGGCGACAACTACCGCATCATCTACATCCATGTACCCACCGCCATGGGCGCCATGGGCGCCTTCGTGATGCTGGGCTGCATGGCCGCTATGTACATGATCTGGAATCTCAAGATGGCCGACATGGTGGCAAAGTCCATCGTACCTGTAGGGGCCTGGCTGTGTGCGCTGTGCCTGTTGACCGGCGCGTTGTGGGGACGTCCTACCTGGGGCACCTACTGGATCTGGGATGCACGCCTGACCTCGACCCTGATCCTGCTGTTCCTGTACGTAGGCGTCATGGCGCTGCGCAATGCCTATGACTCGGAAACGGCCGGCGCCAAGGCCGCATCGGTGTTGTCACTGGTGGGGGTTGTGAACGTCGTCATCATTTACTACTCGGTGCAGTGGTGGAACACGCTGCATCAGGGAGCCAGCGAGTTGTCCGCGAGCGATACCGGAGCGAACCCTCCCGAAATCTGGATACCGGCATTCTTCATGGGCTTTGGTGTCATCGGACTGTATCTGCTCATGATCATCCTGCGCACGCGCAATGAAATACTGCGCAGCGAGCAGCGCACGCAATGGGTGCAGGAACTGCTGGCGGCTGAATCGACGGACGGCGCCCATGCCTGAATTCCAGTTCGAGTCGCTCGGCGCTTTTCTCGCCATGGGCGGCGATGCCGCCTTCGTGTGGGCATCTTATGCCGTGTTCATCGCGTTCATCGCCTGGAACCTGATCCAGCCGCGCTTGCAGCGGCGTAAGACAATGTTGTTGTTGCGTGCCCGTCTGCAGCGCGAAGCTGCATTGCACGAAGCCGTCTTGCCCCAAAGGCAAGGCAAAATCGAGGACTGACCCCATGTTGGCCGCCAGAAAACAAAAGCTTTACATCGTCATGTTCATCCTGCTCGGCACTGCCGTCATAGTCGGGCTGCTGACGTTTGCGTTCCGCGAAGGTCTCAACGTCTTCATCACCCCCACCGAGATCAGCGAGGGCAGGGCTGATGGTGTGGACAATATTCGCATCGGCGGCATGGTGAAGATGGGTTCGTTGAAGCGTGACGGCCTCGAAGGCACACGCATCGAATTCATCACCACCGATTTCAATGCTGACGTGCCGGTGGCTTACGATGGCGTGCTGCCGGACCTGTTCCGCGAAGGGCAGGGTGTTGTGGCGGAGGGCTACATCGATGAACAAGGTGTGTTCCAGGCACGCTCGATCCTTGCCAAGCACGACGAAAATTACATGTCGGCTGAAGTAAAGGCAGCACTGGATGCAGCGGAAGGCAAACAAGCGGAGGCAGCGACAGCCCAATGATTCCCGAACTTGGCAATTTCGCCGCGATCCTGGCCCTGTGCCTGTCGCTGGCGCTCACCGTAGTACCGATGGCAGGTGCCTTCCAGCGCAACGAACTGTGGATGGGTATGGCTCGTCCGCTCACGGCAGGCCTGTGGGTGTTCCTGCTGCTGAGCTTCGCCTGTCTTGCCCAAGCCTTCCTCAACGATGATTTCTCGGTGGCCTACGTCGCGCGCAATTCCAACTCGGCGCTGCCGGTGTACTACAAGTTTGCTGCCGTGTGGGGTGCACACGAAGGCTCGCTGCTGCTGTGGGTGCTGATCCTCGCCACGTGGGCTTATGCGGTCAGCCTGTTGAGCCGCGACTTGCCGCTCGACATCCTGGCGCGGGTGCTGTCAGTCATGGGCTTCGTGACGCTGGGCTTCCTGTTGTTCCTGCTGTTCACATCCAATCCCTTCGATCGCATGTTGCTGAATACGCCCAGCGAAGGGTCTGACCTGAACCCGCTGCTGCAGGACTTCGGTCTCACTGTGCATCCGCCGTTCCTGTACATGGGCTACGTGGGTTTCTCCGTTGCGTTTTCCTTTGCCATTGCGGCACTCCTGAGTGGTCGACTCGACGCCGCCTGGGCGCGCTGGACGCGGCCCTGGACCAACGCGGCCTGGGCCTTTCTCACCATCGGTATCGCGCTGGGTTCCTGGTGGGCATACTACGAACTCGGTTGGGGTGGCTGGTGGTTCTGGGACCCGGTCGAAAACGTGAGCTTCATGCCCTGGCTGGTTGGCACGGCGCTGATTCATTCGCTCGCCGTCACGGAAAAGCGCGGCGTATTCAAGAGCTGGACCGTGCTGCTGGCCATTGCGGCATTTTCGCTGAGCCTGCTGGGTGCCTTCATCGTGCGCTCGGGGGTGCTCACCTCGGTGCATTCCTTCGCTGTGGACCCTGAACGTGGCATGGTGCTGCTGGTGCTGCTGCTCGTCATCATCGGTGGCTCGCTGTTCCTGTATGCCTTGCGGGCTCCGGTAGTGCAGGGCACGTCCACCTACGGCGGCTGGTCGCGCGAGATCTTCCTGCTGATCAACAACATCATCCTCGTGGTCAGCATGGCGATGATTCTGCTGGGGACACTGTTCCCCCTGATCCACGAAGCCATCTATGGTGAAGCCAATCGCGTCTCCGTGGGACCGCCGTACTTCAACACGATCTTCGTGCCCTTGATGGCGTTGCTGGCCGTGTTTGTCGGCATGTCCACGTTTTCACGCTGGAAGAAGACCTCGGTAAAGCACCTGAAGCAGCAGCTGTGGAAGGTGCTTGTGGCGAGTGTGTCGCTTGGCATCCTGATTCCTTTGGTAGTCACGGCTGAAATCAATATGGGAGCCATGTTGGCACTGGTGCTGGCGCTGTGGATCACGTTCAGCATCGCTACGGACCTCTGGCAGAAGACAGCCAACAAGGCCTCGCGTCTGGCGGGTCTGCGTAGCCTGGGCCTGAGTTATTGGGGCATGCAGATTGCGCACTTCGGCTTTGCCGTCATCATCTGCGGCGTTTGCTTCACCAGCAATTACAGTATCGAAGATGACATTCGCATGGAGCCGGGCGATACCCACAGCGTAGGCGGCTATGACTTCGTGTTCGAAGGCGTGGCGGAGCGGGAGGGTCCCAACTTCACTGCCGACTACGCCACCATCCGCGTCATGCAAGATGGTGCCGAGTATCGCGAGATGCACCCGGAAAAGCGTCGCTATCACGCGCGCGGGGATGTGCAGACCGAAGCCGATATTGACGTGGGCTTCTTCCGTGACCTGTTCACTGCGCTGGGTGATCCGCGTGGAGACACGGCATGGGTCGTGCGCATCCATTACAAGCCCTTCGTATTCTGGATCTGGTTCGGCGCCTTCCTGATGTCCGGTGGTGGGGTGCTGGCTGTGCTTGACCGGCGTTACCGGCGCCAGCGCGTGAAAGATGCGGCCGCGGCGGCCGTTCTGAACGCTCCGTTGGAGGCTGCATGAGCAATCGCGCCAAGCTGTTCCTGCCTGCCATCTTCTTTGCCGGCATGCTGGCTCTGCTCTTGCTTGGATTGGGGCGTGACCCCAATCAGGTACCCTCGGCGCTGGTCAACCGGCCGCTGCCGGAGTTCGTCAAGCCCGACCTGTTTGATGACACTGCCACTGTGAGCTCGGAGCAGCTGCGCGGTGGCGTGTTCTTTGTGAATGTCTGGGCAACCTGGTGTCCGCCCTGCCATGCCGAGCATCCCTACCTGGTCGAGATCAGCGAGCGTGAGCCGGACGTGACCTTTGTCGGCGTGAACTACAAGGACGATTCCGAGGCGGCGCGGCAGTTCCTCGCAGAGCGCGGCAATCCCTTCGATCTCAGTCTCATCGATCTTGATGGCCGCCTCGGCATCGATCTCGGCATCGCCGGTGCGCCGGAAACGTTCCTGGTCGATGCCACTGGCACCATTCGTTATCGTCATGTCGGTGTAATAAACAACGAAGTCTGGGACGATGTATTCAAGCCCATCGTGGAGCAGATCCGATGAAAAGCTGGATCAGATCGCTGGGCCTGTGCTGGGCGCTGCTCGCCTCCATGAGCGCCATGACTGCCATTGAAGAACTAAGCTTCGCTAGCGCGGAGGAGCGCGCGCGCTACGAAGCCCTGGTTGACGAACTGCGCTGTCCCAAGTGTCTCAATTCGAACCTTTCCGGCTCGGATGCGCCGATCGCAGCAGATCTGCGTGCCGAGATCTACCAGCAGATCAACAGTGGCAACAGCGATGACGACATCATCGACTTCATGACGGCGCGCTACGGCGATTTCATTCTGTACCGTCCACCGCTGAACACCGGCACCGCCCTGCTGTGGTTCGGTCCGCTGGCGCTGCTGCTTGCCGGTTTCGTGGTGACACGGCGCATGCTGGCGACCTCCGCTGCCAACCGCAACGACACCGGCCTCGACGCCGAAGAACAACGCAAGCTGGCTGCCCTGCTCGGCAGCGATAAGGATCATGCATGATGGCAGGTTTCTGGTTGTCCCTCCTCGTTCTGGCAGTCGTGGCCATGCTGTTCGTAGCACTGCCGCTGTGGCGCTTTCGCAGTACCAGCTCGGTGGCCTCGGTGGAGCTGCGCAAGCAGGCCAATCGCGCCGCCTATGAGGAACGCCTGCTTGAAATCGGACATGAGGTTGAGGATGGCCTGATTGCCGCAGAGGACGTAGAACGTGTCCGCACGGAATTGCAGCGTACTTTCATGCGCGACATGCGGGCCCTGGAACAGGAACAGGCTGCAGTAGGACGTCTGGGTGGCAAGGCGCTGCCGTTGGCGTTCGTGCTGCTGGTGCCAGTGTTGAGCTTTGGTATCTATCTGGAGCGGGGCTCCTCCCAGGATCTTGAGCTTCCCGCGCTGATGCAGCGCATCGGCGCCGCGGAAGACGCCGAAAGCCAGACGGCGATGCTCACAGAGCTTGCGGTCGTGCTGCAGGAACGCTTTGACCGCGAACAGGACGACCTGCAGAACGGTTACATGCTGGGCACCTTGTATGAAAGCCAGCAGCGCTACGAGGAGGCAATGGCGGTGTTCAACACCATGTTGGCCCAGATGGACGATGGTCCCGACAAGGCCACGGTGCAAGGCCAACTCGCCCGCACGCAGTACCAGGTAGCGGAAGGCAAGCTGACGCCCGAGGTCCAGCAGGCAATCGACGCTGCCGTGGCGATGAATCCCAATGAGTACTACTCCATGAGTATTCTCGCCAACGATGCGTTCCTGCGCGAGGACCTGGCGGCTGCACTCGGCTACTGGCGCCGTCAGCTGTCGGCAGCAACGCCGGGATCACAGGAAGCCGAGCAACTGCGCCAGGTTATTACGCTGGTGGAGCAGTCGCTGCCGCAGCAGGCGCAACAACAAACTGTGCAGGGCGGGAAGGACAGCGCTGCCGTGGTCGGTACTTCGCTGACCGTAGTCATCGATCTCGCCCCAGAGCTCAAGGAGCAACTGGGCGGCAAGCAGAGTCTTTTCGTCTACGTGCGTAACCCGGACCTGCGTCCGCCGCTGGTGGCGCAGAATCTGGGAGTTCCCAAGTTTCCCTTCACGATCACGCTGGACAACTCCATGTCGATGACCGGCATGACGCTGGAGTCGGCGCCAAGCCTGATCGTTGGCGCACGCCTGTCGGCCTCCGGCACTGCCATCGCGCAGAGCGGTGACCTGCAGACCGTGTCGGAACCTTTCGTGCTGGGCGACCTCGAGGGCCCTGTGCAACTCACCATCGACGAACTCGTGCCCTGAGCGCGTCGCCAGCCACCGGAGCACCAGCATGACCGCAGGCAAGTTCTCGGCCTTGCGTTCGGCTTTCAGCAACCGCAACTACGCGATCTACACTGCGGGCAACTGCCTGTCCCTGGTGGGCTTCTGGATGCAGCGGCTGGCCGTGAGCTGGCTCACGTGGGAAATATCCCGTTCGGCATTCTGGGTGGGAGCGGTGGCCTTCGCCGAGATTTTTCCGTTGATCATAATCGGGCCGGTCTTCGGTGTGTGGGCTGACCGCTTCGATCGAAAGCGGCTGGCAGTGCTGCTGCAGTGCCTGATGTTCCTGCAGGCGCTCGCGTTGTGCGTCGCAGTGCTGTTGGACCAGATCAGCATCGGCCTGCTGTTCGGTCTGACTCTGGTCGAGGGCTGCATACATGCGGCTTACCAGCCGGTGCGTCTGTCGCTGATCCCAAGTCTCGTGCGCAAGCAGGACTTGATCACTGCCGCCGCATTTACCGCCGTCACTTTCAATGTTGCACGTTTCGTTGGGCCGGCCATCGCCGGCTTTGTCATTGAGCTGTCCAGCGCCGGCTGGGCAATCCTATTCAATGCCTTCAGTTACCTGTTCATCATCGGGGCCTGGTACTTCATCCGCATTCCGCCGCGTGAGCAAACAGCGCGCTTGCCGGCACCGATCCTGCACGACATGCGCGAGGGCTGGCACTACATTCTGCAGCGTCCGGCGCTGTTCGGCATGTTCATGCTGTTGACGGCCGTTGCGCTGTTTGCCCGCCCGCTCAGCTACATGCTGTCCGCGTTCGTCGGGGGCGTGTTCGATGGCGGTCCCAGAACTCTGGCACTGTTTACAGCGGCCGTCGGCGTGGGCGCCGTAGTCGCCGGCATGAAGCTGTCGATGGATGGGCATGCGCGCGGGCTGGTGCGCGAAATCCTGCTGAATACCGTACTGGCCATCGTGGCGATGGGCTGGTTCGCCTGCACCTCACAGGTGTGGCTGGCGACCGTGCTGATCTTTGTCTTTGGCTACGCCATCACGGTCAGCACCGTTGCAAGCCAGACCCTGGTGCAGAATCGCATCGACGATGACATGCGCGGCAGGGTACTGAGCCTGTGGGTGGCCTTTACGCGCGGTGCACCGGCGCTGGGTGTACTGGTGATCGGCTGGTTTGCCTCTCACTACGGCCTTATGTGGCCCAACCTCGTGGCAGCGCTGTTGTGCCTTGGCTGCGCCTTTGCCCTGCTCAAGCGCCGGCAGGAAATGCGACTGTGGTTTGAACAGTGAAATCTGGACGTACTTGATTTGGCTCATGGCCAAGGTAGGGGTGCAAATCCATAGTCGCGCCCAGTGCAGCAGCAGGGGCAGGGCACTGCATATTCTGTCCACATTTTCGGGGCCTGACAGGGACGCGGGTTGCTGTGGGCAGCTTAGTGCCAAGGGCCTGAAAGTGGTAATCTGCAGCGAACGCCAGGCCTGCTTCAATGGCTGGGCCAGCCCTGAGCAGCCGACATCAGCGACCGGAATCGGAGTGAACATGACAGGCAGTAGCAAACAGCAACCCGGACCTTGGACCGGCAAGTATCTGCAGCGACTGGCAGGGCTCGTCCTGCTGGCAGGCGCCACCTGCAGCAGCATGGCGCAGCCGGCTGATTCCTTCACTGCCAGCCAGTTGGCCGAGCACGTGCACCTCGTACAGGGGCCGGCCGGCAACACACTGGTGGCCGTGGATAGCGACGGACTCATCCTCATCGAAGGCGTCCCAGCCGGGCAGGCAGACGCATACCTCACGTTCGTCAAGCAGTTGACCGGGGTCAATACCATCAAGGCGCTGGTCAACACGCACTGGCATCCGGAGTCCGCCGGGCTCAACGCCACGCTGGCCGGCAGCGGCACCAAGGTCATTGCCCACTTCAACACGAAGCAGTGGCTGGGTGCCACGATCAGGGAGCGTGGCGACACCATCCTGCACACCCCGGTAGCCGCCGAGGACCTGCCCGACACGGTATTCCACGACAAGTATTCGATTCCGTTCCGTTCCGGCAGCATTGAGCTGGGTTACCTGTTGCAGGCCCACACCGATGGCGATATCTACGCCAGTTTTCCGGAGCAGAATATCTTCTTCACCGGTCCGGTACTGCGTGCAGACGGCTGGAGCGTGGTTGACGAAGCCACCACCGGCTTCATCGGCGGCATGATGGATGCGCTGGACGCGATTGATGCCATGACAGCCAATGACACGACCTTCGTCACCGCGGGCGGTCCTGCGCTCGACAAGGCCGGGTTCACGGAATTGAAGGCTCTGTACAAGGGGCTTTACGACGCCATGGTGGCGGAGCTGCGCAAGGCGCGCAGCGCTGAAGAAGTGGTTATCGCCAATCCCGCCGCCGGCCTCAAGCCGGAATGGGGCGATGCCAGCGCTTTCCTCGACCAGGGTTTCAGAAGTTTTTACGGACACTTGCGCAATACCCGCCACGTTGGCGTGATGCCTTGAGGTAAGAAGCAGCCATGAAGATCAACAAAGTCATTCCCGTCCTCACCTTGCTGGCCGCCGCCATCGGTGCGCAGCAGGTGCAAGCCGAGGCCACCGAGCAAGCCCTTGCCGTGGCGCAGAGTTTCGATCGATTCAAGGAAGCCGAAGCACAGTTCGCGTTCCTCAGCGACAACTGCATGAGTTGCCACAACACCGAAGACTGGGCCGGCAGCCTGGCGTTTGACGTCATCACGCCCGAGGAACTGACCGACAGTCCTGAGGTCTGGGAAAAAGTCATCAGCAAGCTGCAGGGCCGCATGATGCCGCCGGCGGGGCAGCCGCGCCCTGACAATGCCGATGCCGATGCCTTTATCGCCTGGACTGAACAGTATCTCGACCATGCCGCAAGTACCCAATCACACGTGGGTCGCGTCGGCCTGCACCGTCTGAACCGCAAGGAATACGGCAATGCCGTGCGTGACCTGTTCGGCATCGAAGTGGATGCCGCCAGCCTGCTGCCCAATGACGCGTCAGTAGAGGGCTTTGACAACATTGCCGAGGCGCTGCGTGCCTCGCCGTCTTTCCTCGACCAGTCGCTGAGTGCTGCGCGTGTCGTCGTATCGCAGGCAGTGGGCAATCCGTCGCCGCGCGCCGGTGGCAGTACCTACAACGCGCGTGGCGACCAGTACAAGCATATAGCCGGGCTGCCCCTTGGTACGCGTGGTGGCCTGCAGGTCGAACATTACTTCCCGGCCGACGGTGAGTACGTGCTGAACATCGGCAACCTCGCGGCCGCATTGTGGGTATCCAACCAGGAGTTCACCCACACGCTGATCGCCACGCTCGACGGTGTCAAGTTTTTCGAGATGGACATCGGTGGCGCCGAGGACCTGAAGGCGATTGACCAGATCGGCGATCCCGCCGTGGACGCGATCAACAGTCGCCTGAAAGACATCCGCTTCACTGCCACTGCCGGTCCCCATAAATTGACTGTAACTTTCGTGAACCGCTCCTTCGCCGAGTATGAAGGCACGCTGGTGCCGCTGAACGAACGTGCAGCCAGCAGCGTGATCGGACTGAATTCCATCGAGCTGTTGGGTCCCTACAACCCGGTAGGTCTCAGCACGACGCCGGCGCGAGAGCGCATCTTCTCCTGTTTGCCGGCATCGACCGACGAAGAAAGCGGTTGTGCCCGCGAGATTATTTCGCGTATCGCTCGCCAGGCTTATCGTGGCAGGCTCGATGCAGCAGATGTGGACAAGCTGATGCAGGTCTATCAGGACAGCAGTGCGGCAGAAGGCTTTGAGATGGGAGTGCGCCATGCGCTGACGTCCGTCATCGCCAGTCCCAAGTTCCTCTACCGCGTCGAGCAGATGCCCGAAAACGTCGAGCCAGGTGCCGTGTATGCGCTCGACAACCTCGATCTCGCCAGCAGACTCTCGTTCTTCCTGTGGAGCAGTATCCCGGATGAACAGTTGCTGGATCTTGCGGACGCCGGTGAACTTGGCAAGCCCGAGGTCATGCGCGAGCAGGTAGAGCGCATGCTGCAGGACCCGCGGGCACAGACCCTGGCATCGAATTTTGCCTACCAGTGGCTGGCCTTGCACAAGATGGACGAAGTAGAGCCCGATCCGGATATCTTCCGCGGCAGCGACTTTGGCATCCGTCCGCTCATGGAGAAGGAAGTCGAGCTGTTCACACGCGACGTTTTCCTGAACAACAAGCCGGTCACGGAACTGCTCACTGCGGACTACACCTACCTCAACGAGCGCCTGGCGCTGCACTACGACATGGAAGACGTGAAGGGTGACGAGTTCCGCAAGGTTGACCTTGGCGACAAGACCATGCGCTACGGCCTGCTTGGCAAGGGTGCCCTGCTGATGGCCTCGTCGTATCCCGACCGCACTTCACCGGTACTTCGCGGCAATTACGTACTCGAGTACATCATGGGCACGCCGCCGCCCCTGCCGCCCCCGAACGTGGAAGCACTGGTGGAGAACAAGGCTGGCGCCAAGGCCATGACCATCAAGCAGCGTCTCGAAGTGCACCGCAACAATCCAAGCTGTGGCGGTTGCCATGGCTTCATCGATCCGCTGGGTTTTGCGCTGGAGAACTTCGATTCCATCGGCCGTTACCGCCAGATCGACCATGTCGTCGGCGAGCCGGTCGATACGTCGTCGCAACTGCCGGACGGCCAGCCGATTGGTGGCATTGACGACCTGCGCGAGGCGATCATCGAGCGGCCGCAACTGTTTGCCGAGAACCTTGCCGAGAGCCTGTTGCTGTACGCGCTGGGACGTCCGGTCGAAGCTGTGGACATGCCCGCCGTGCGCAAGATCGTGCACGACGCAGAGAAAGCGGATTTCCGCTTCTTCGACATCGTGCTGGGCGTGGTCAACAGTGACCAGTTCCGCTACGTCGAAGCGCCGGACAGTGAAGCGGCGCAAGCCGTTGCCAGCCTGCAGCAGCAGTAACAACGACAGCGAATACCGATACCAAGATAACGCAAGACCAAGATAACGAAAGGGAGAGACCCCATGTTCATCACCAAGAAGCACTTGTCCCGTCGTCATGTCCTGCGTGGTGCAGGCGCAAGCATCGCCTTGCCCTTCCTCGATGCGATGGTGCCCGCAGCCTCCGCGCA
>JBIIWP010000029.1:0-29662 GCA_044338855.1 Pseudohongiellaceae bacterium
CGCCAGTGCCGAACTTGGCCGAGATGAAGTGGATCTTGGCGAAGTCGACAAACACCAGACGACGCTGGATGTCCTGCCGGGTCTTGTCCTTGGCGTACTCATCCATGCCATCCCATTTGTTCAGGGCGATGACCAGGGCGCGGCCGGTTTCCAGTACATAACCGAGCAGGTGCAGGTCCTGCTCGACGATGCCGACCCGTGCATCCAGCAGCAGAATCACCACGTGGGCATCCTGGATGGCCTGCAGTGATTTCACCACGGAGAATTTCTCGACGGTCTCCAGCGTCTTGCCGCGGCGGCGGATACCAGCGGTATCGATCAGCGTGTAGCGTTTGCCGTGGCGTTCGAACGGGATGTAGATGGCGTCACGCGTGGTACCCGCTTCGTCATAGACGACAACACGTTCTTCACCGAGCATGCGGTTGACCAGCGTCGATTTGCCCACATTGGGACGACCGGCGATGGCGATCTTGATGCCCTGCTCCAGTTGCGCTGCTTCGTCGGGCACTTCCGGCAGGGGAAAGCCTTCGAACGCATGATCCATGAGCTTGGACACACCACGCCCCTGGCTGGCCGCGATGGGATGGATTTCGTTGAGACCCAGCGCGTAGAAGTCGGACAGGGCCTGGTCCTGGTCGAGGCCATCGACCTTGTTCACCGCCAGCAATACTGGCTTCTGCTGGCGCCGCAGGTGGTCCACGATGTATTGGTCACCACTGGTCAAGCCGGCGCGCGCGTCTACCAGCAGCAGCACCAGATCGGCTTCTTCGATGGCCAGCAACGATTGCCCCGCCATGGCCTCATCGATGCCTTCTTCGCCACCGTTGATGCCACCCGTGTCGATCACGATGAAACGCCGCTCGCCGTGCCGACCATCACCGTACTGGCGGTCGCGGGTCAAGCCGGGAATGTCAGCCACGAGGGCGTCGCGGCTATTGGTAAGCCGGTTGAAGAGCGTGGATTTGCCCACATTGGGACGCCCGACGAGGGCGATAACCGGAATCATGCTGCTGGCACCTGTGCAAGTGTGAAGTCCGGATGCCTACTGGACACTGAGGGCTGACAGCTTGCCGCTGTTGCCCAGGACGTAAATGGTGTTGCCCTGATTGACCATGCGGGCGCGCACTCCTTTGCGGTCGACGCGGGCACGTCCGACCAGGCGACCATCAACCTGGGACAGCAAGTGCACGTAGCCCTCGAAATCGGCGACGGCGACGAAGTTGCTGAAGCCCAGTGGTGCAGACAACTGGCGGCGGATCAAGGCATCGGTTTCCCAGACACTGGTGTCCTGGCCGGCGCGGTAGGCTTTCACGAGGTCTTCGTCATCGACCAGGTAAAGGTTGCCAAAGCCAAAGCTGGCCCCGACGTAGGCCGACTCCTGGCTGCGCCAGCGCGTCTGGCCGGTCACGGCGTCGATGGCAGCGAAATAGCCCTGGTAACTCGGGGCCAATACGAGACCGGCATCGTTCAGCACAAGGTCGCCGTCGATATCGATGAGACGATCTATCTCGGAGCGACCGGTCGGTATTGATACGCGTTCTTCCCAGCGCAAGGTACCGTTGTCGATAGCGAGCGAAAGCACGGTGCCGTTGGCCATCGCCGCGATAACGAAGTTTTCCACGAGCAGCGGCGCACTGGTACCACGCAGGCTCAGAGCCGGGACGCTGTTCTCGTAGGTCCAGCGCTGCGCGCCGGTGCTGGCATCCAGCGCGGTAACATTACCGTCCACACTCTGCACCACTACATAACGACCGTTGGTGACGGGTGCGGCCAGTACTTCACTGCTGACTTTGGCCACCCACAACTCGGCGCCGTCCTCTTCGGAGAAAGCCACGACTTCCGAGTTCTCGGTACCGACCAGCACAATACCATTGCCGTAACCGACACCGCCAGTGATCTGGTAGTCGCTGCGCGCACGCCACAGTGTCCTGCCGGATTCAGCATCCACCGCCAGGACCACGCCATCATTGCTGGCAGCAAACACCTTGCCGTCGAAGTAGTAGGGCCTGAGACGATTGAACTTGTCACCCTGACCATCGCCCACGCTGACATTCCATATCTGGCGCAGGCGCACTTCATCATCAAAGCGCGTCAGCTCGGCTGGTTGTGGCAGGTCCTTCTTGTCCAGCCTGTCGAGCCAACTGCAACCGGACAACAGCAGGACGGCGGCGAGCAGCAGGCTTTCCTTGAGACAGCGCTGGAGAAAGAGCTGGGCTGGGCTGGACAGGTTCATCAAAGCGCTTCCGAAGGATTGATGCCGAGTTCCTGCAGTTTAAGGCGCAGGACGGTGGGATTACCGGTGCCACTGGCGGCGAGGGCTGTGAAAGCCTTCTGATAAGCGGCCCGAGCGGCATCGCGGTCCCCCAGCGCGAAGTGGATATCGCCTTCCACTTCAGCGTAGCCGGGTACAAACTCGTCACTGGCAGGTTGTGACTGGATCAGGGCCAGTGCGCCCTGCGCATCACCCTGCCCCAACTTGATCCGCGCCAGGCGCAGCCGTGCGATGACATAGAGTTCGGCGTCGGCTTCGCGCAGGAAACCCAGGTCCGGGTTGTCGATTATCCATTGCAACTCGGCAGCAGCCTTGTCCAGATCGTTGCGTTCGACCTGAAAGCGAGCCATCAGCAGCGCGGCGTAGCGGGAATAGATGCTGTCGGGATGATCAGCCTTGAGTTGGCTGTAGACCGACTGTACCGCCAGCAAAGCGTCTGCACTGATGGCAGCAGTCATGTTCTCCACAGCCAGATCGGACATCTGCTGGTAGAGATCAGAGGCACGCCCGGAATCAGCCGACTGCGAGTCCTGGAAACGGCCAATGCCGAAATAGACTGCCAGCACAAGCGCAACACCGGTAAGCAGCGAGGTGCCATTCTCCTTCCACCAGCGTTTGAGGGCTTCTACCTGTTCTTCGTCACTCGCGTAATCGGCCAAGGAATCTACTCCGTCGTCATCTGAAAAAAGTTGCCGCACCAGGCGGGCACATCCTGCACGTCCATCTGGTGGGTTTCACCACCATCGGCCAGTACCTTGATCTTCACCTGTTCCTGCGTGGTTTCACCCTCGAGGATGAGAGCGCATCCGGCTCCCGAAGCAAAGGCTTTCTTGAGCTGGGCATTATATTTACCGCGCCCGCAGTGGGTCAAAACCCGCAGGGAGGGACAGGCCTCGCGCAGCGCTGCGGCCACCAGCAGGGCCTGGGTGCGTACGCCCTCGCCTACTGCAGCGACATAGACGTCCACCTGACGCCCCAGATCGACCGGAAACGCGTTGGCAGCCTCGATCAGCAGCAACAACCGCTCCAGCCCCAGGGCGAAACCCACTGCCAGCGTATCGGTGCCGCCCAGTTGGCGCGACAGGGTATCGTAGCGACCGCCGGCGCAGACCGTGGCCTGCGCACCGAGCTTGTCCGTGGTCCACTCGAACACGAGGCCATTGTAGTAGTCCAGGCCGCGCACCAACGCCGGGTTGATCGTGTAGTTGATGCCGGCTTCCTCAAGGGCTTGCAGCAGCCGTGAAAAGTCCTCGCGCGGTGCTGCGCTGATGTACTGATCGAGGCGCGGAGCATCCTTCAGCAACCCCTGTGTTTCGGGGACCTTGCTGTCGAGAATGCGCAGCACGTTGCTGTCGAGACGACGCTGGCTGTCGGCGTCCAGCTGCTCACGCCGTGGCAGCAACCAGTCCCGCAGGTCGCTGCCGAAGCGCGCGCGGTCGTCGCCGGAGCCGAGGTTGTTCAATTCCAGATGCAGGTGCTGCTCCACGCCGAGCTTGCGCCAGAACGATGCACACATAAGCAGCAGTTCAACCTCGATGTCGTGACCAGCCATGCCGAAAGTCTCGACGCCCAGTTGGTAGAACTGTCGATAGCGGCCTTTTTGCGGACGCTCATGGCGATACATGGGCCCCATGTACCAAAGCTTCTGGGTCTGGTTGTACAGCAGGCCATGCTGTTCCGCAGCACGCACGCAGCAGGCAGTACCTTCGGGGCGCAGCGTCAGCGAATCGCCGTTGCGGTCGAGAAAGGTGTACATCTCCTTCTCGACGATGTCGGTGACTTCGCCGATGGAGCGCTTGAACAGTTGAGTCTGTTCCAGTACCGGAAAGCGGATTTCGCGGTAGGCGTGGGTGGCGAGCAACTGGCGCGCTATCCCCTCGACGTATTGCCACTGCACCGACTGGTCGGGCAGCACGTCATTCATGCCGCGTATGGCTTGTATCTTGTTCACTGGGCTTTCGGACTCTACTGATTACTGGAACTATTGGGCTGATTAGTCGAGCTGCGTGAGGGGAATGGCGGCGCTGTCGCGTGCCTGCTGCGCGGCGTCTTTTTCAGCCACCTTGCGTCGCACCATCGCCTCAAGCTCGTCGACCAGATTCTCGTTGCTGATCTTGTGGCTGGTTTTGCCGTCGACATAAGCCATGTTGGCTGGAGTGGCACCAGTCAGGCCGATGTCGGACACGAAGGCTTCGCCGGGACCGTTTACGATACAGCCGACCACGGACACATCGATGGGCGTGGTTATGTCTTCAAGCCGTGATTCCAGGGCATTCACCACACTGATTACGTCGAAGTTCTGGCGTGAGCAACTGGGACAGGCGATGAGGTTCACGCCCTTGCTGCGCAGGCCGAGGCTCTTGAGGATGTCGAAGCCCACCTTAATCTCTTCCACCGGATCGGCTGCGAGCGACACGCGGATGGTGTCGCCGATGCCGTCCATCAACAACAGGCCAAGGCCAATGGAGGATTTGACGGTGCCCGCGCGCAGACCACCCGCTTCGGTGATACCGAGGTGCAGCGGCTGCTCGATCTGGGTGGCCAGCTTGCGGTAGGCCGCTACGGTCATGAACACTTCGGAGGCCTTCAGGCTCACCTTGAAATCGGGATAGTTGTGCTGATCGAGAATGTCGATGTGATGCAGCGCGGATTCCACCATCGCATCGGCGTTGGGTTCGCCGTACTTGCGCAGCAGCTCCTTGCCCAGCGAGCCGGCATTGACGCCGATGCGCAGCGGCACACCCTTGTCACGCGCGGAGGAAATCACCGACTTCACCCGGTCATCACGCCCGATGTTGCCGGGGTTGATGCGCAGGCAGTCGACGCCGTATTCGAGCACTTTCAACGCAATGCGGTAGTCAAAGTGGATGTCGGCCACCAGCGGTATGCTGGTACCCGCCCGGATCTTGCGGAAGGCTTCCGCCGCATCCATGGTCGGTACCGACACACGTACTATGTCGGCACCAGCGCGCTCAAGGCGGCCGATCTGCTCCAGCGTGGCCTCGACATCGCAGGTGTCGGTATTGGTCATGCTCTGCACCGCAATCGGTGCATCACCACCCACGGGTACCTTGCCCACCATGATCTGGCGGGACTTGCGCCGCACGATCGGGGATTGCATGCGCATTATTCGACCGCCCAGGCGCTGACGCCTTGTGCCGAAATCGTAATGCGGGCGGTCTTGTCGGTGCGAATGCTGGCGGCAATGGGAAGGGGCTGGCCGTTCAGCAGGACCGCGACGCCGGTGGCGTCGCCGAGCAGGATATGGAACGGCGCGGCAGCCTTGATGCTGAGAGCATCGCCATTCCGCATCATGTCGCTGTAGAGACGTACCCGGGCGCTGTCGTCCACTTCAACCCAGCTGTTGCCGGCAAACTGCAGTTCCAACTGGTCGGAACCCGCACCAACCAGCTCTATGCGACGGGTATTGCTGCCGGTACTGATGACCGTACCCTGCTGCGGCGCTGCAGTAACGGCGGACTCTGGGGGCACAATGGCGTCTGCACCTGCAGGCACCAGCGCGGCACCGGGAGCATCGGGCGCAGGCTGCAGGGCCAAGGGTGGGGACGCAGCAGCGTCCAGGGCAGTCGTTGTGACATCCAAAGCATCCGCTGTCGCAATATTGGTCTCGGGAAAATCGGCAAGCACAACGGGGCCGTCTTCTGTCATCAAGGTGGTGCTATTCGGCGGGTTGGGGGGAATCGCAGAGTCGTCGTCGGCAGCGGCCGGTAATGCTGGCGGCGTCAGCGTCGCTTGGGCCTGCAGCGGCTGAACTGCCCGCGAATCTACCAAGGTGCTGGGCTGGTTGTTGGGCTGGTTATTGGAGAGCAGTTCCTGTACTCCCCGGGAAGGAGGCTGAGTGACCGTAGTACTGCGCGGCAAGCTGGCGACCACGGTGGCAGGTGCAACTGCATCCTGACGCCCGAAGAACCACCAGCCGGCGCCGAGACCAATCACCAGGATCACCCCGGCCACGACCGCCCAAAGGATGGCCTGGTCGTTGCGGCGGCGTACGCGCATGGTGTGTTCCTGGGTGGACTCCGGCAGGCCGAGCGTGGCGACGTAGCTGTCGTAGCACTGGAGAAATTCCGCTTCGTCCAGCTTGAGCAGGCGCGCATAGGAGCGGAAGTAGCCCTTGACGAAGGTGAGACCGGGCAGCTTGCCGTACTCGTCGTTCTCAAGTGACTTGATGTAGTGCACGGTGAGGTGCAGCGCTTCACCAATCTGTGCCTGCGTCATGCCGACAGCTTCACGCTTGGCGCGAATGAGTTCGCCGGGCTTCTGTATCAGGGCAGCACCCTGAGGTTCCGGAACGTTGCCGGTGCCTGTCATGTCAGTCATTGTCCAGAGATTCCAGTAGCTGTTGGTACAGCACATATTCGGACGAGGCGCGATGCGCTGCCTCGAGTTGGGCGGCATAGAGCTGGCGGTCCGTGTCATTGCCTTCGGCCAGCGCCAACTGGATGCCTACCCAGAGGCTGCGCGCGCTTTGTGCCTGATTATAGAACTGCAGGATGGTCAAATAGTTCCGGTAATAAATGCCAGCCTGGCTGTAATTTTGCTTGCTGAGGCCTATTCCTGCCAGTTCGAGAATGGAGCGTACCTGGTTGCTGTTGAGCTGCACGGCACGCGTGAACGCTGCCTCGGCCGCATCGACGTTGTTGAGGCGCAGTGCGGCAAGCCCGAGGTTTTCGAAGGCCTGGGGACGCGCCGTATAGTTGGTATCCTGTACCACGATCTCAAGCTGGTTGTAGGCATCCTCGAAACGGCTGTTCGAGAACAGGAACGCCGCGTAGTTGTTGCGTGCCTGCGAGTTGTCGCCGTTCAGGCGCAAGCTGCGGCGGAAACTCTCGTCGGCAAGATCTGCTTCACCTTCGCGCGCATACACCAGCCCCCAGATCGAAAACACCTCGGCGTTGTTGCGGTCGAGCGCCGTAGCATTGTTGAGGTGGCGCTTGGCACTGGTCAGGTCGTTCTGGTCGAGGTACCCGCGCGCCAGTGCGATGTAATCCTTCAGCGCCTGCTCCTGCGAGACTTCCACGTTGAAGCCCCCGCTGGTTTCGGTGATACAGCCTCCAAGAGTCAGCAAGCTGCAGATCAATGCAATCGCCGCAGCCAACCTGGTCATGAGGGGAACTCCCATTGCGGCGCTACTCACCGCGATATCCCCGGACGCACTACCACGGGTTGCGCCTGATCAGCCTGCTCGCGCGCCGCCAGATGACGAGCGCTGCGGCGGGTCCTGTCGTCCACCTGCCCCACCAGCTGACCACAGGCCGCACCGATCTCGTCGCCGCGCGTGGTACGGATCGTCACGGTGTAGCCAGCTTCGATCAGCATGCGGCGGAAGTTGCTGATAGCGCTGTTACTCGAGCGTGTGTAGTCGATGCCATCGACCGGGTTGTAGGGGATCAGATTGATCTTGCAGGGAACGTCCTTGAGGATCTCAGCGAGTTCGCGCGCATGCTGGCGATGATCATTCACGCCGGACAACAGTATGTACTCGATGGTGGCGACCCGGTTGTCCGGCAGCGAGTTGAGGTACTCCTTCAACGCGCCCAGCACTTCCTTGAGAGGATAGCGGCGATTTATCGGCACCAACTGATCGCGCAGCGCGTCGTTGGGTGCATGCAGCGACAGCGCCAGCGAAGCATCCGTGAGGCCGCAGAGCTTGCGCATGGCCGGTACCACTCCGGAGGTGCTGATGGTGACGCGACGCTTGGACAGGCCATAGGCGTTGTCATCCATCATGAGGCTGATGGCGCTCATCACGTTGTCGAAATTAAGCAAGGGTTCGCCCATGCCCATCATTACAACGTTGGTAACCGGACGGTTGCCGCTGCCGTGCGGAACGAAACCACCAAGCTCACGGTTCGCCAGCCACAACTGGCCGATGATTTCAGCCGGGGTAAGGTCGCTGTTGAAGCCCTGTTTGCCGGTGGCGCAGAAACTGCAGTCGAGGCTGCATCCGGCCTGGGACGAAATACACAAGGTGCCGCGGCCCGCCTCGGGGATGTAGACCATCTCCACACCGCTGCCGCTTTCCACGGTCACAACCCACTTGTAGCAGCCATCCTGCGCGTCGAACACATCGCGGATGACCGGCGGGCGGACCTCGGCAACTTCCTTCAGGCGCTCACGCAGGGTCTTGCTGATGTTCGTCATGGCGTCGAAATCGGTGACGCCCTGCTGGTGGATCCATTTGAGCAATTGCACGGCACGGAACGGCTTCTCCCCCAATGCCTCGAGGAAGGTTTCCAATTCTGTCCTGCTCATACCGAGCAGATTGGCCAACTTGCCGTTCATGGGCGTCCACCGTAGTAATGCCCGGAGCCTGCCCTGTCCTCGTGCACATCAGTGCAGCGGGAACGGGACAGATGTCCGGTATCCCGTCTCAGCCGCGACGCGGGCAGATTTCGGTTGCAGCAAAGAAGTACGCGATCTCGCGGGCCGCAGAGGCCTCGGAATCGGAACCGTGTACCGCGTTGGCGTCGATGGACTTGGCGAAGTCGGCGCGGATGGTGCCGGGAGCAGCCTTGGCCGGATCCGTGGCACCCATCAGTTCACGATTGCGCGCGATGGCGTTCTCGCCTTCCAGAACCTGCACGATCACGGGACCGGAGGTCATGAACTCGACCAGGTCCTTGAAGAAGCCCCGCGCCTTGTGTTCGGCGTAAAAGCCGCCGGCGGTTTCGTCATTCAGCTGCAGCATTTTGGCGGCGACCACGGTCAGACCACCATCTTCGAAACGGCTGATGACTTTGCCGATGACATTCTTGCCCACGGCATCAGGTTTGATGATAGATAAAGTACGCTCAACAGCCATGCTCAACTCCAGACTAAGGGATGAAAACGAGGTGGCGCATTCTACGCGACCTGATGGCCAAAAGGTACTGCTTTGTAGGGGTATAAAGTGAAGTAAATCAGTGCCTTTCGGACACCATGTTGATGGAGTAGCGAGGTATTTCGACCACCAGGTCAGTCTCCCCCACCACGGCCTGACAACCCAGGCGGGAATCGGGCTCCAGGCCCCAGGCCTTGTCCAGCATGTCATCTTCCAACTCGTCGGAGGGGGCCAGAGACCCGAACCCCTCGCGCACCAGCACGTGACAGGTGGTGCAGGCGCAGGACTTTTCACAGGCATGTTCGATGCCAATGTCGTTGCGCAGGGCCGCATCGAGGATACTGTCCCCCGGTTGCGCTTCCACCACCGCGCCATCGGGGCACAAGTCGGCGTGGGGAAGGAAAATAATCTTGGGCATATGTCTGTCTCCCGGGGGGGCCTTGGTGATGAGGGCCTCAGCCGATCTCGTCGAGTGTGTGGCCGGCGAGGGCCGCCTTGATGCCGGCATCCATGCGGCGCGCCGCGAAATCGCCGCTGAGTTGATTGAGAGCTACGGTCAGGGCATCGATGTGCGCGGCATCATCGCCTGCGGCGGCGACCTGCAATTCCACCATGCTCTGGCGCAAGTCCACTTGTTCTGCCGGCGAGAGCAGTTCCTCGCCATCGCTGACCAGCGCAGCTTCCAGCGCCTCGATATGGCGCAGTGCCTCCACCTGCTTTTCGCGCAGGTTACGCAGTGCCTTGTCCTGCGCGGCCTGACTGTAAGACTCGCGCAGCATGCGCTCGATGTCGCCGTCCTGCAGGCCGTAGGAAGGCTTGATCACGATGCTGCTCTGCACACAGGTAGCCATCTCCTGGGCACTGACTTCGAGCAGGCCATCGGCATCCACCTGGAAAGTCACGCGCACTCGCGCCGCACCTGCCACCATCGGCGGGATGCCACGCAACTCGAAGCGGGCCAGCGAGCGACAGTCGCTGACGAGCTCGCGCTCGCCCTGCAGGACATGCAGGGACATCGCGGTCTGGCCGTCCTTGTAGGTAGTGAACTCCTGCGCCCTGGATAACGGGATCGTGGTGTTGCGCGGGATGATTTTCTCCATGAGCCCACCCATGGTTTCAATGCCAAGTGACAGCGGGATCACATCGAGCAACAGCATCTCTTCGCCATACTTGTTACCAGCCAGCACATCGGCCTGCAGGGCGGCGCCCATGGCCACTACGGCTTCGGGATCAATGCTGGCAAGCAGTTCACGCCCGAAGAATGCGGACACTTTTCCCTGGACACGAGGGGCGCGCGTGGCGCCACCCACCATCACCACGTCGGTGATGTCGCCAAGGCCGAGCCCGGCATCGCGCAGCACCCGGCGGCATGCCTGCAGCGTGCTGTCGATCAGCGGATCTATGAGCGAAAAGTACGTTGCGCGATCGAGTTCGGCCTGCCAGTCCTCCCATTGCAGCACCACAGTGGCCTGCTCCGAGAGGACATGCTTGGCGGCGCGACAGGCACGCAGCAGGCGCCCGTAGTCGCGGTCGGAGGGTTTGTGCGGCACCTGCTCCAGCACCCACCCGGCAATGGCGCGATCAAAGTCATCGCCGCCCAGCGCGGCATTGCCGCCAGTGGCGATCACTTCAAACACGCCGCGCTGCAGGCGCATCAGACTGACGTCGAAGGTGCCGCCGCCCAGATCATAGATGATCACCGTACCTTCCAGCTTGCGGTCCAGACCGTAGGCCACTGCCGCCGCCGTAGGCTCGCTGAGCAGTCGCAGCAGCTTGATGCCGGCAAGCCGCGCGGCATCGCGCGTAGCCTGGCGTTGGGCTTCGTCGAAGTAGGCAGGCACGGTGATGACCACGCCCTCGATGTCCCCGTCTACGGACGCCCTGCCCCGCTCGGCAAGTACGCGCAGGATTTCTGCAGACACCTGGACGGGTGATTTGTTGCCGGCCACGGTAATGATCAGCGGCATGCCACCATCGGCCGCCGGCTCCAGTTCGTAACCGAGACGATACTTGATGTCGCTGGCACCGCGACCCATCAGGCGTTTGACCGAGCTGATGGTGGTGACCAGATTGGCCGGTTTCGAGTCGGCAGCGTCGCCGATGTCGATGCTGCCGTCACGGTGGTAGTGGACGATGGAAGGCAGCAGGATACTGCCCGCAGCATCCGTCAGGACCTCCGCATGGCCTTCACGCGCGATCGCCACCAGCGAATTGGTGGTACCAAGGTCGATGCCCAGGGCGGGGCGATGTTTGTTGTGGCGCAAACGGGCTTTGCTCTGCCCCGGTTCCGCAATGTTGAATAACGCCATGCTTTCAATATCCCAGCAGCCGGTCTTCGACCGCCCTGATTTCGTCCTGCAATTTGACCATGAACTGCAGTTTATAGAAGTCGCGGCGAGCCTGCTGCAGATCCCCTGCCGCAATGGCAGCACTGAACGCCTGCCAGAGTGAAATACGCTCACCTTCCACGGAGTCCAGCAAGCCCCTGAGCCCGGACTCATCCTGGTCGGACTCAAGCTCCTCAACTGCATCGCGCAAGCGCATCTGTTGCAACAGGAACGCCGGCTCCAGATCAGCCTGGCTGTGGGTGCCGGCATCGCAACCCTGCAGTTGCAGCAGATGTGCTGCACGCGACAGCGGTGATTTCAGGGTGCTGTAGGCATCATTCAGGAGACTCGCCTGTTGCAGCGCCGCAAGCTTTTCAGCCGCTGACGCTCCGGCGAAACGGTCTGGATGCCATTTGCCCTGAAGTTCGCGATAGTGGCGCTCCAGCAGCGTTGCATCTACTTCACAAGCGGCGGGCAACTGCAGTACGGCAAAGAAATCGGTCACTGGCCTGCTCAAACGCTGAAGCTTTCGCCACAGCCACATTCCCCTTTGACATTGGGGTTGTGGAATTCGAAACCTTCATTGATGCCGGTCTTCACGAAATCGAGCTCGGTGCCGTCGATGTACACGAGGCTTTTGGAATCGACCACGATACGCACGCCATGGTTCTCGAATACCTGATCGTGCTCTTCGGTGCTGTCCACGAACTCGAGTACATAAGCCATGCCGGAGCAGCCGGTGGTCGTGACGCCCACGCGAATGCCGACGCCCTTGCCACGAGCAGTGAGCTGATCAGCCACATGCTTCGCGGCGCTTTCGGTCAAGGTCAGTGCCATGATGGTGTCCCCTGTGGAATTACGGTTGGTCGCTTGCTCAGGCTTCGCCGCGCTTGCTCTTCACGTCAGCGATTGCGGCTTTGATTGCGTCTTCAGCCAGAACCGAGCAATGGATCTTCACGGGCGGCAAACCCAGCTCCTGGGCGATCTCGGTGTTGCGGATCTTGGCAGCATCATCAAGCGTGCGCCCTTTTACCCACTCCGTGAGCAGCGAGCTCGACGCAATGGCAGAGCCGCAGCCGTAAGTCTTGAACTTGGCATCTTCGATGACACCGGCTTCATTCACCTTGATCTGCAGGCGCATCACGTCACCGCAGGCGGGCGCACCCACCATGCCGGTCCCGACGTTGGCATCATTGTCATCCAGCTTGCCCACATTGCGCGGGTTTTCATAATGATCGAGCACCTTGTTGGAGTATGCCATCGCTGCTGCCTCTTGACTTCGTTTGACTGCGTTGTTGCCTGAATCCGTTTGGTTGGCGGGCTGCCGCGCAGCCCTCCGCTTCGGTCCGCGCTCAGTGCGCAGCCCATTTGACTTTGCTGAAATCCACCCCGTCCTTGTACATGTCCCACAGCGGCGACAATTCGCGCAGCTTGGCCACGGCATCCCTGATCTTGTCCAGGGCATAATCGATATCGGCCTCTGTGGTGAAACGGCCTATCGAGAAACGCAGCGAACTGTGTGCCAACTCATCAGTCAAACCCAGCGCACGCAGCACGTAAGACGGTTCCAGGCTGGCGGAAGTGCAGGCCGAACCGGACGAGATCGCAAGATCCTTGAGTGCCATCAACAGGGACTCGCCTTCAACGTAATTGAAACTGACATTGAGGTTGTGCGGCACGCGCTGCGCGAGACTGCCGTTGACATGCATTTCCTCGATGCCCTGCAGGCCGTCCAACAGCCGGTTGCGCAGCGCCAGGATGCGCTGATTCTCTTCATACATTTCTTCGCGCGCGATTCGGAAGGCTTCGCCCATACCGACGATCTGGTGCGTGGCCAGTGTGCCTGAACGGAAACCACGCTCATGGCCACCACCGTGCATCTGCGCTTCGAGGCGCACGCGCGGCTTGCGGCGCACGAACAGCGCACCAACACCCTTGGGTCCGTAGGTCTTGTGCGCGCAGAACGACATCAGATCCACGTTCATGTCCTCGACATCGATGTCCACCTTGCCCGTGCTCTGCGCAGCATCCACATGGAACAGTACCTTGCGCTCGCGGCACACAGCGCCGATGGCCTTGATGTCGTTGATGGTGCCAATCTCGTTGTTCACATGCATGATGCTCACGAGAATGGTGTCCGGACGGATGGCGTCCGCGATGGCCTGCGGCTGGATCAGCCCGTCCTTGTCAGGATCGAGATAAGTGACTTCAAACCCTTCACGCTCGAGCTGGCGACAGGTGTCAAGCACCGCCTTGTGTTCGATCTTGGACGTGACGAGGTGCTTGCCGCGACTCTGGTAGAAATGGGCCGCGCCCTTGATGGCAAGGTTGTTGGATTCAGTGGCACCCGAAGTCCACACAATCTCACGCGGATCGCATTTGACCAGGTCGGCCACGTGCTGGCGCGCCAGCTCCACAGCCTCTTCGGCTTTCCAGCCATACAGATGCGAGCGCGAGGCAGGATTGCCGAAATTGCCTTCCTGCGACAGGCATTCGGTCATCGACTTGACGACACGCGGATCAACCGGCGTCGTTGCGGAATAATCAAGATAGATAGGCAACATCGTATTCAAACCCTTTATCCATGCATGTACCGGACGTTGGCCGGCACCTGACCCTTATACGGAGGAAACAGCGATCTTGCGCGAGGCACCGGCGTCATTTGCCATCCCGCCGTCCTGCCCCATGCTCCGCTCTGCCATGCGCTCGTTCTGGTTGCGCGCAATCAGCACGATTTCACGGCGGGACACGAGGTCTGCAAGCGAGATGCCGCTGAGGAACGCGTGTATCTGGTCGCTGAGGTCCTGCCAGAGATGGTGCGTCAGGCAGGTCTCGCCCATGTGGCAATCACCCTTGCCGTGGCATTTGGTCGTGTCGAGCGACTCACTGACCGCGTCAATGATCTCAGCAACATGGATGTCCTTGTCGCTGCGTCCAAGTCGGTAGCCGCCGCCCGGGCCGCGCACACTACTGACAAGTTTGCGCCGGCGCAACTTGGCGAACAGCTGCTCCAGATAGGACAGGCTGATGTGTTGCCGCCTGGAAATGTCACTCAGGTTCACTGGGCCGTTACTGGAGTTGATACTCAGATCCAGCATGGCGGTGACTGCATAGCGTCCTTTGGTGGTCAGTCGCATGGCTTTTGCCCGTCTGTTTAGGTGCCGGCATGATGCCAAGACCAACTAAATCAGTCAAGTATTTACTGTACTGATTTAGTCGGGTATTCCGCCCGACGGGGGTGGACCCTGCCGTCCAATAGCATCCTCGATGGCAGCGACGATGCCGCGCAAGATATTGATTTCCATACGATCAGGCTGAATACGCTGGTAAAGACGGCGCAAGCGACGCATCAGTTGCCCAGGGTTGTCGCGATCATGGAACCGCAGGTGTACCAGCACTTCTTCCAGATGATCGAGATAGCGGTCCAGCTCCGCGGCCGTGGCTGGTTGCTGGTCCCATTCCTCGCGTCGTGCCGGCAACAAGGGTTGCCCGGACAACTGCAGTGCTGCCTTGCGCATTTCGTAACACAGCACCATGACAGCAGCCGCAAGGTTCAGCGAGGTGTAGCCCGGGTCCACCGGGATATGGACATGGTAATGACACAGGTGCAGCTCCTCGTTGCTGAGGCCGCTGATCTCGCGACCAAATACCAAGGCTACTTCCTGCTCCTGCATGACGCTCGTCAACAGCGTGGCACTGGCCGGCGGGTCGAGCAGGGGAATCGGCATGTTGCGCAAGCGCGCACTGGTGCCGATGACCATGTGGCAGTCGGCAATGGCTTGCGCCAGCGTGTCCACCACCACTGCATGATCGAGCACATCCAGTGCAGAGGCTGCCATGCTGATCGCTTCGCGAGCCGGCCATACCTTGGGCTTGACCAGCACGAGACGGGAAAGACCCATGTTCTTCATGGCGCGCGCAGCTGCCCCGATGTTGCCGGGGTGTGAGGTCTCGACCAGCACGATGCGTACCTTGCTGAAGTCCACTGCCATGGGTCTCATGCGGGAAAAGGGCCGCAATGGTAAACATACGCCGGGGCATTTGCTATCATGCGCGCCGCCATGACGGCCCCGCCGTCCGTTCTTTCCCATCCAGTCCTGTCCGAGGTGTCCTGCGTGCATCCCATCGTAAACATTGCCCTGCGTGCTGCACGTGAAGCATCCACCCTCATTGTCCAGGCCTACGCCCGTCCCGACCGCATGAAAGTGTTCGAGAAGGGCCCCAACGACTACGTCACCGACGTGGACACTCAGGTAGAAGAGGTTCTCCTCACCCACCTGCGCAAGGCCTACCCCGACCACAGCTTCATGGCCGAGGAAAGCGGCGTGCAGGAAGGCAAGGACAAGGATACCGTCTGGATCATCGACCCCATCGACGGCACCCGCAACTTCGTGATGGGGATTCCCCACTGCGCCATCTCCATGGCCTGTGTACAGCGTGGCAAGTTGCAGCACGCCGTGATCGTGGATCCCATGAAGAACGAGGAATTCACCGCCAGCAAAGGCAGCGGCGCCCAGCTCAACGGCAACCGCTTGCGCATCGGCAAGCGCAACAAACTGGAAGGTGGCGTCGTGAGCCTGAGCTGTGCCGGCCTGCGCAATTACGAGCGCATGCTGGACCTGCAACACAAGCTGAAAGGTGTGGCCGGGGGGATACGTTTCATGGGGTCCACGGCGCTGGACCTCGCTTACGTTGCCGCAGGCAGGCTGGATGCAGGCTGGACCTCGGGTGTAAGCCCCTGGGATTCGGCCGCCGGCATCCTGCTGGTGCAGGAAGCAGGCGGGTTCGTCAGCGACCTCAAGGGCAACCCCGATTGCCTGCACAGCGACGAGCTGGTGTACGGCAATCCCAAGTGCTTCAAGGGGCTGCTGCAGCTGGCCTCAGGTAACTGAAGGCAGACGCTCCCGGGGTCAGGGAAGCGCGTCCAGCTCGTCCTTGTCCCGCACCGGTGGCATCAGGTCTTCCTTGGTGATGTGCAGGAACATCAAGGCGCTCGATGCCACGTAGATGGACGAATAGGTACCCACCACAACGCCGAAGATGAGGGCAATCGAGAAGCCTTCCACCACCTGTCCACCAAAGAAGAACAGCGAACACAACACCAGCAAGGTGGTCAGCGAGGTGATGGTGGTCCGGATCAGGGTCTGGGTGACGGCGATATCGATCACTTCATGGGGCTCGGTACCACGCAGGATGCGGAAATTCTCGCGAATGCGGTCAGCTACCACAATGGTATCGTTGAGGGAGTAGCCGATCACGGCCAGCACAGCGGCGAGTACCGTGAGATCGAAGGTGAGTCCCGTGATAGAGAAAAACGCAAGCGTCAACAGCACGTCGTGCGCAAGCGAGATCACGGCGCCAACGGCAAACTTGAACTGGAAGCGCAGCGCGATGTACAGCATGATCATTCCGAGCGCCACGAGCATGCCGAGGCCGCCCTGCTCGCGCAGCTCCTCGCCCACCTGTGAGCCGACAAATTCACGGCGTTTCAGTTCCACCTCGACGCCGGCATTGGCACTCAGGTTCTCCAGTACCGCTTCGGCAGTCTGGGTGGCCTGTGCTTCCCCTACGGCGCCGGCATCCTGCAGGCGGATCAGCACATCGGTGTCGGTGCCGAAGTACACGACTTCATGGTTGGGATAGCCGCCCGCGCTGAGTGAATCACGAATCTCGTCGAGGTCGGGCGATTCCGAATAGAGCAACTCAATCTGCACGCCACCGGTAAAATCGAGGCCGTAGTTGAGACCCTTCACTGCCAGGGTTGCGACGGATGCCAGCATCAGCACGATCGAGATCACCGCCGCATGATTGCGGAAGCGCATGAAGGGAAGAGTCGGGATCGCCATGGTTGCTCTCGGATGCGAAGGTGTTGGCTGTCGTTTACGCCACGGCCGGCGCGGCTGCGCCCGCACGTGGCAGTCCCCAACCAATGGAAATGGTCCGGGCATTGTTGCCGCCGTAGAACAGGTTGACCATGGCACGCGTCACATACACTGCCGTGAACACCGAGGTCAGGATGCCGATGGTCAAGGTCACGGCGAAGCCTTTCACGGGGCCCGTGCCGATCGAGTACAGGATGATCGCAACAATGAGCGTTGTCAGGTTCGCGTCGAGGATAGTGATGATGGCTCGATCGAAACCGGCGCTGATAGCGCGCGGCACGCTGGCGCCGGCCACGAGTTCATCGCGTACGCGCGCATAAATGAGCACGTTTGCGTCTACTGCCATACCCAGCGTCAGCACGATGCCGGCGATACCGGGCATGGTCAGCGTGGCACCGATGATGGACATCAGCGACACCAGCATCAGCAGGTTGGCGAGCAGTGCGATGTTGGCGAAGATGCCGCAGACCTTGTAGTAGACCAGCATGAACAGCATCACGCTGGCCAGGCCCCACAGCACCGACTTCATGCCATTGTCGATGTTTTCCTGGCCGAGGCTTGGACCAACGGTACTCTCCTCGAGAAAATACATGGGCGCCGCAAGAGCACCTGAGCGAATCAGCAACGCGAGGTCATTGGCTTCGTCGCTCTGCAGGCCGGTGATGCGGAACTGCCGACCCAACGCCGACTGGATCGTCGCCACACTGATCAGGCGCTCCTCCACGAACGGCTCGGAGGTCGTGACCAGCTCGCCGTCCGCGCCCTCGCGCGTGATGCTGCGGGTCTTGGTTTCCTGCAGCAGGATGGCCATCTGCTTGCCCACGTTGACGCGCGTCACTTCATTGATACGACGGGCCCCTACCGGGTCAAGAGTGATGTTCACCTGTGGCAGCGTGGTCTGGGTATCGATGGAGGTCTGCGCGCCAGTGACGCTGTCGCCACCAACAATGATGTCTTCGCTCAGACTCACCTGCAGGCCATCGTAATCATATTCCAGAGTAGTACCTGCGGCGGCGGACGGTTCAGCAACCAGGTGGAACTGCAAGGTGGCTACAGCACTGATGAGATCCTTGGCACGCGTGGTGTCCTGGATGCCCGGCAACTCGATCACGATGCGATTGACACCCATCTGCTGGATCTTGGGTTCTTTTACGCCCAGTTCATTCACGCGCGAGCGCAGCGTGGTCAGGTTCTGCTGGATCGCATACTCCTGCAACTGCAGCGTGCTGAGTTCCGCCATGCTGTAGTACAGCACATAGTCCTGACCCTGCTGGGTGGTGCTCGACACGAGATCGGGAAACTCGGTGCGCAGCAGCGTGTTGGCAGCCGAACGCGTCTGGCTGTCGCCAAAGCGGATCACGATGCGGTTGTTGTCGTCCACCGTCAGGGGCGGACGGTAGCGGATGCGCTCTTCCCGCAGCATGCTGCGCATGGAGGCCGTGTAGTCGCCCAGCTGTTTTGCCACCGCACTCTCGAGGTCCACTTCCATGAGGAAGTGCACGCCACCCTGCAGGTCGAGACCATAGGTCATCGGGCCGGCTCGCAGCGACATCAGCCACGCGGGCGTGTTGGCGGCAAGGTTCAGTGCCACGATGTAGTCCTGCGTCATGTTCAGGTTGACTACCTGCTGCGCACGACTCTGGTCGTCCTGCGAGGCAAGCCGGATCAGGGCGATGCCATTGTCGATCTCGGCCCTGGTCCACGCGATGCCGTCACTGTCGAGCGCCGCAGTGGCCTGGTCCAGCGCAATCTGGTCTACCACGCCATCGTCATGCGAAATCTGGATGGCCGGATCCGGCGGATAGAAGTTCGGGGCTGCGTAGACCAGCGACAGGACCACTGACAGCAGGATCAGCAGGTTTTTCCACAGTGGGTATTTGTTGAGCATGGTCTCGTCCGGCAGCCGGGGCGCCTGCGTCTCAGATGGATTTCATGGTGCCTTTCGGCAGTACTGCGGCAACAGAGGCCTTTTGCATTTTCAGCACCACGTTGTCGGCTACCTGCAGCGAAACGTAGAGTTCGTCCACCTTCGTGACCTTGCCGAGCAGGCCGCCATTGGTCATGACTTCGTCACCGGCGCCGATACCATCGACCAGGGCACGATGCTCCTTGGCACGCTTGGACTGCGGACGCCAGATCAGGAAGTAGAAGATAACGATGAAGCCACCGATGAACAGCATGTTGAAAATCGGTGATGGCCCTTGGGCGGTAGCGTCTGCAGCTTGGGCGTAGGCGGCGGAGATGAAGAAGTCCATGGCGGTTCCTGTGTCAGTTGGATCGTAGCGAAGCAAGTCATAACTTGCTGGAATCAATCGTTATTTTCCTGCGCAAGCAGGCTTTGGTCGTGGTCGAAGGCCACTTTGAAGGCGGCCAATGTACCCGCTTCGATGGCATGGCGCAAATCAGCCATCAGGCGCTGGTAATAGTGCAGGTTGTGGATGGTATTGAGCTGCGCGCCCAGCATTTCCTTGCACTTGTCCAGATGGTGTAGATAGGACCGCGAAAACGTAATACAAGTGTAGCAACTACAATTTTCATCGGCAGGGCGCAGATCATCCTTGAAGCGACTGGTGCGGATCTTGAGCAAACCATGTGAGGTGAACAGCCAGCCGTTGCGCGCGTTTCGCGTCGGCATCACGCAATCGAACATGTCGATACCACGACTGACGGCGTCCAACAGATCGGCCGGAGTACCCACCCCCATCACATAGCGGGGATGGTACACGGGCAACTCGGAGGCGATGGCGTCAAGGATGGCCAGCATTTCTTCCTTGGGCTCGCCCACGGAAAGTCCACCCAGGGCATACCCGTCAAAGCCGATCTCCAGCAGCCTTGCCAGCGATTCGCGGCGCAGCTCCGGGTACATGCCGCCCTGCACGATGCCGAACAGCGCTGACGGATTGTCGCCGTGCGCCGCCTTGCAGCGCAGTGCCCAGCGCATCGAGAGCTCCATCGACTTGCGGGCCTGCTCGGGTGTCGCCGGGTAAGGAGTGCATTCGTCGAACACCATCACGATGTCGGAGCCGAGCTCGCGCTGCACTTCCATTGACCGTTCCGGGCTCAGGAACACTTTGTCGCCATCGACTGGCGAGCGGAACTCTACGCCCTCCTCCCGGATCTTGCGCATTTCGCCCAGACTGAACACCTGGAAGCCACCCGAGTCAGTAAGGATAGGCTTCTGCCAGCCCATGAAATCGTGCAGATCGCCATGCTTGCGGATGATCCCGGTACCGGGACGCAGCATCAGGTGGAAGGTGTTACCCAATACGATCTGGGCACCTGTATCGACGACCTGCGAGGGCAACATGCCCTTGACGGTGCCATAGGTGCCCACCGGCATGAAGGCTGGAGTCTCCACCACGCCACGGTCGAACGTCATCCGACCACGGCGGGCAGCACCATCCTGTGTCAATAATTCAAATTGCATCAGGGCAGCAGGTGGTTCACAGCATCGCGTTCGTCGGCCAGTTCCTTTTCGGTCTTCTGCATCAGGTCGCGGCTGAAGTCGGACACGGCAAGGTTCTGCACGATGGTGTAGGCGCCGTTGGCGCAGGTCACCGGGAATGAATAGATCAGGCCCTGGGCGATGCCGTAGCTGCCGTCGCTGGGGATGGCCATGCTGACGATCTTGCCGTTGGTGCCCAGCGCCCAGTCACGCATGTGCTCGATGGCAGCGTTGGCAGCGGACGCTGCCGAAGACAATCCGCGCGCCTTGATGATGGCGGCGCCGCGTTGCTGCACGGTCGGGATAAAGTCCTTGACCATCCACGCCTGATCGACGAGCGCAGTAGCGGCAGTGCCGGCCACCTTGCAATGATGGATATCGGGATACTGGGTGGAGCTGTGGTTGCCCCAGATGATCATGCTTTCCACATCGGTGCTGTGCTTGCCGGTTTTCAGCGCCAGCTGCGCCATGGCGCGGTTGTGGTCAAGGCGGGTCATGGCGGTGAACTGACCGGGCTTCAGGCTGGGCGCATTGCGGTATGCGATGAGCGCGTTGGTATTCGCCGGGTTGCCAACCACCAGCACCTTGACGTTGCGGCTGGCATGGTCATTGATCGCCTTGCCCTGCACCGAGAAAATCTTGGCGTTGGCTTCGAGCAGATCCTTGCGCTCCATGCCGGGTCCGCGCGGGCGGGCACCAACCAGCAGGCAATAATCGGCGTCCTTGAATGCCACTGCAGGGTCATCGCTCAGCACCAGACCGTGTACCAGCGGGAAGGCACAGTCCTCGATTTCCATGGCGACGCCTTTAAGGGCTTCCAGGGCCGGGGTAATTTCCAGCATCTGCAGGATCACCGGCTGGTCCTTGCCCAGCATCTCGCCGGCGGCAATACGGAACAACAAGGAGTAGCTGATCTGGCCGGCGGCGCCGGTAACGGTGACCCTGACTGGAGATTTCATAACGTATTTCCTTTGGCTATGGGTGGTTGTTGCAGGATTGTGGGGTGGACGACGCAGGGTGCAGCGCCGGCAAGCGCGCGATTATAGCAAAGAAGCCCCGGATGCCGAGCCCATGACGGCTGACCCGGGGGCTCGAGTTTGTTATCCTGCCGGCAGTTGTAGCAAGGACCCCTCCTACATGCGCAAGACCAAGATCATCTGCACCCTCGGCCCGGCCACCAGTTCCTACGAGACACTTGCCGCCATGCACGAAGCCGGGATGGACATCATCCGGCTCAACATGTCACACGCCACGCATAAATGGGCGGACCGCATGATCGAGCACGTTGTCGAGCTCAACAAGCACACCCCCTTCCCGGTTGGCATCCTGCTGGACACCCAGGGCCCGGAAATCCGCACCGGTGTACGCGAGAGCGATCTGGACCTGAAGGCCGGTGACGAAATTTCCATCACGGTACGTGATGGCGTTGACGTGGAAGAAAGCTCAATCCGCATCAACTACGACGAGTTGATCGAGACGGTCAATGTCGGTGACAAGATTACCGTGGACAACGGCCTCATCAACCTCGAGGTGCTGGAGAAGGACAACAACCGCATGCGCTGCACGGTGCTGGACGGCGGCAAGCTCGGCAGCAAGAAGCACGTCAACCTGCCCGGCATCCGCGTGAATCTGCCCGCAATTACCCAAAAGGACCGCGAGGACATCCTGTTCGGCATCGAGCGCGAACTGGACTACATCGCCCTTTCCTTCGTGCGCGAAGCCAGCGACGTACTGCAGCTGCGCGAACTTATCCAGCAGCATCGTCCGGACAAGGCCAATACCATCAAGATCATTTCCAAGATCGAGGACCAGCAGGGCGTGGAGAACCTCGAGGAGATCATCAAGGTCTCGGATGGCATCATGGTGGCGCGTGGCGACCTCGGCGTGGAAATCGATCTTGCCGAACTGCCCAACACCCAGCGCCGCATCGTGCGCCTGTGTGCCGAATACGGCAAACGTGTGATCGTGGCGACACACTTGCTGGAGTCCATGATAGAAAACCCGATTCCGACCCGCGCCGAAGTCACCGACGTCGCCAACGCCGTGTATGAAGAAGCCGATGCCATCATGCTGTCGGGCGAAACCACCGTGGGCAAGCATCCAATCCGCTGCGTGCGCCAGCTCAACGCCATTGCGCGCGCCACCGAACCCAAACCCGGCATGAACTTCACCCGTAATCTGGTGAAGAACTCCGACAAGGAACATCTGGCCGCCACCGCTGTGGAACTCGCTGATTCACTGCTTGCAAAAGGCATCGTGGTGGTGACGCGTCACGGCATCATGGCCAACCACGTGACCAACTGTCATCCGCAACAGTCGCCGATCTTTGCATTCACCAACATCGGCGTGACGCGTCGCATCATGACGCTCAACCGCTACCTTTACCCCTTCAAGATCGAGTTCAGCAAGGACCCGGAGGAAACCCTGGCCCGCGCCTTTGCCGAGCTGAAGGTCAAGGCCGGCCTCCAGACCGGTGACAAGGTGGTGGTAATCTCCGACCTGCTGATCGACCAGGACAGTGTAGGCATCCAGGTGCGCTATCTGCCCTGATTCTTTCGTGCGCTGCCGATGAACATTGCATCGCCATAGCTGAAGAAGCGGTAGCGCTCCCGCACTGCCCTTTCATAGGCATGCAGCACATGCTCGCGTGAACTGAAAGCACTCACCAGCATGATCAGCGTGGATTCCGGCAGGTGGAAATTCGTCACCAGTGCATCCACACTGCGGAACTCATAGCCAGGGTAAATGAAGATGCGCGTATCGCCGCGGAAGGGCTGCAGTTCGCCGGACGCACTCGCACTCTCCAGGCAGCGTACCGAGGTGGTTCCCACCGCAACCACCCTGCCTCCACGCGCACGGCAGGCACTCACAGCGGCGCAAACGCTCTCGTCAACTTCCAGGTATTCCGCATGCATGCGATGCTCGCGGATATCGTCGACACGCACCGGCTGGAAAGTCCCCGCGCCGACATGCAGGGTGACAAAGGCGAATTCAACTCCACTCTCTTTCAGGCGCTCAAGCAGCGCAGCGTCGAAATGCAGTCCTGCCGTAGGGGCCGCAACGGCCCCGGCCTTCTGCGCGTAAACCGTCTGGTAGCGCTCCTTGTCCAGCTGGTTGTCGGCGCGCTTGATGTAGGGCGGCAAGGGCATGTGCCCGATCTCCTCCAGCAGACCGGCGAGATCGAGGTCGACTGCAAACCTGATGCGGTAGAACGACTCTTCACGCCCTGTCACTTCCGCCACGACGGGCTCAGCGCCAGTGCGCGGAAACAGCAATTGCGCACCGGACTGTACGGGATGATTGGTGCGCAATTGCGCCAATACCACGTTGTCCGGCAGGCAGCGCTCCAGCATAAGCTCCACCTTGCCCCCGCCCTGCTTCTGCCCGAACAGGCGTGCCGGCAGCACGCGGGTATTGTTGAATACCAACAGATCCCCCGCTTGCAGCAGCTCGCAGAGGTCGCTGAAGCGTCGATGCGAGAGATCACCGGTACCGCGATCCATCACCAGCAGACGACTGGAGGAACGCTGTGCCAGCGGCTCCGACGCAATGAGTTCGTCTGGAAGATCGTAGGAAAACTCGCCAGGCTTCATGCTGCAAGTACCTGCATCAGATGACACCCTGAGCCAACATGGCATCGGCCACTTTGACAAAGCCGGCGATATTGGCGCCATCCACGTAGCTGAGACGGCCGTCAGCACGCTGACCATGGCGCACACACGATTCATGGATACCCATCATGATGCGGTGCAGACGCTCGTCCACCTCACCGCGGCTCCAGCTCAGGCGCAGCGCGTTCTGGCTCATTTCAAGACCGGACGTAGCCACACCACCGGCATTGCTCGCCTTTCCCGGCGCAAAGAGTACCTTGCTGGCTTCGAACAGATGCACGGCCTCCAGGGTGGTCGGCATGTTGGCACCTTCCGCCACACATACCACGCCGTTGCCGATCAAGGTACCCGCATCTTTCGCATCCAGTTCGTTCTGCGTGGCACAGGGCAATGCGATATCGACGGGGATGTGCCAAGGCGTGGTGCCGGGCAGGAACTGCGCTCCTACCAGCGCGGCATAGTCGCTGACCCGACCATATCTTACGTTCTTCACATCCTGCAGTTGGGCAAGTTTCTCCGGGGTGAAGCCATCCTTGTCGTACACCGTACCGGACGAATCACTGACGGTCAGTACTTTCGCACCCAGGGCCATGGCCTTTTCCACAGCATGCTGCGCTACGTTGCCGGAACCCGATACGCCTATACGCATGCCGTCCAGTGCCAGCTTGCTGCGCTTCAGCATCTGCTCAATGAAATAGACCACGCCATATCCAGTGGCTTCCGGGCGAATCAGCGAACCACCGAAGCTGAGGCCCTTGCCGGTGAACACACAATCGGAACGGTTACTGAGTTTCTTCATGGCTCCGGTCATGTAGCCGACTTCACGCGCACCAACGCCGATGTCGCCGGCCGGCACATCGGTATCGGACCCGAGGTGGCGGTACAGTTCACTCATCAGTGCCTGGCAAAAACGCATGACCTCGTTGCGGCTCTTGCCCTTGGGATCGAAGTCGGCGCCGCCCTTGCCGCCGCCCATTGGCAGCGTGGTCAAGGCATTCTTGAAGGTTTGCTCGAACGCGAGAAACTTGAGGATAGACAGCGACACCGAGGGGTGGAAGCGCATGCCTCCCTTGAAGGGGCCGATGCAGGAACTGTGCTGGACACGATAGGCCCGGTTGACCTGCACCTCGCCGGCATCATCGAGCCAGGCAACGCGGAACATGATCACCCGCTCGGGCTCGACGAGACGCTCCAGCAGCGCATCTTCCGCATAGTGCGGATTGCGCTCGATGCAGGGCCAGAGGCTGCCCATGACCTCGGTCACGGCCTGGATGAACTCGGGTTGGCCCGCGTTGCGGGTAGCCACGTAGGCAAGAAAATCCTGGAGAGAGTTGTAACGCATGAGAGTCAAGTGCCTTGCTGTTGCGGTCAGTACTGTTTGGCCAGCAATATTAGCCGATTCCAGCCTCCCTAGGCAGGCTCCGGCAAGGCTGTTATCATGCGCGCCGCTTTTACCCTCGTTCATGCCGGAGTGGTGAAATGGTAGACACGGCGGACTCAAAATCCGCTGCTAGCGATAGCGTGTCGGTTCAAGTCCGACCTCCGGTACCAGTTTCCAGAAGTACGCCTTGCAAAAACGAGGCAACAGCTGCACTGAAAGCCTTACAAGACTCCCAATCAAGAAGCACTCTCAAAAGCCCGATGAAAAAATCCTATAAAGCGCTCATCCCTGCCCTGCTGCTGGCCCTGCCGGGCACGGCTCTGGCAACCAACGGCTACTTCACCCATGGTCTGGGCGTGAAGAACAAGGCAATGGCCGGAGCCGGCACCGCCGATCCGCAGGAGGCCATGGCCATCACCAACAACCCGGCCACCGCCGTGTTGCTGGGCGACAGCACCCAGTTTGGCCTTTCCGTGTTCTCGCCGCGTCGCGAGTACGAAGCATCGGCCAGTCTTGCCAACGGCAATGGCGGTGCCTTCACCCTCGCGCCGGGCACCGTTGAAAGTGGCTCGAACTTTTTCCCGATTCCGTACGCCGCCAAAACCTGGAAGTGGGACGACAACAGTGCACTGGGCCTGAGCGTTTACGGCCGCGGTGGCATGAACACTGATTACTCCGATGGCGCTGCGACCTTCGATCCCGATGGCCCGGGTCCCGCTCCGGTAATGACACTGTCTGGCCCCTATGGCATGGGCGATGCCGGCGTAGACCTGAACCAACTCTTTGCTGAAGCTGCCTATGCCCGTCGCAATGGCAGCTTCTCATGGGGTATCAGCGGCATCTTTACAGCACAGGCCTTCGAGGCCCGGGGCGTCGGTGCCTTCGCGCCGTATACCCGCACCTTCGCGCAGAGCGGCGGTACCGCGATGCCGCAGAATCTCAGCAACAATGGTCACGACTTCGCCACCGGCTTCGGTGCCAAGGCCGGGATACACTGGCAGGCCAGTGAACGCCTGATGATGGGCATCAGTTACCAATCGCGTATCTACATGTCGGAGTTCGACGACTACAGTGAGTTGTTTGCGGCTGAAGGCGGCTTTGATGTTCCGCCCAACGTGCGCCTGGGTATCAGCTACAAACTGAATGATCTGGCAACACTGCACTACGACACCGACCACACCAACTACCGCGATGTGGACTCCGTGGGCAACCCGATTGCCAACCTGTTCTCGTGCCCTACCGCCGGTATGGGCGGCACCGACCTCGGCTCTTGCCTCGGCGGCGATCGCGGGGCCGGATTCGGCTGGAACGATGTCACCGTCCACAAATTCGGCATCGCCTGGAAAACCGCAGCAGCATCACCCTGGACCTTCCGCGCCGGCGTCAGCCATGGGCAGAATCCGGTCGAAGCCACCGAAGTATTGTTCAACATACTGGCACCGGGCGTCATCGAGCGTCACTTCACTTTCGGCAGCAGCTACCGCATGCAGAACGGCAAGGAATTCAGCATGATGCTGATGTACGCGCCCGAAGCGCAGGAGAAAGGGCGCAATACCTTCGATCCGACCCAGACGATCGAGCTGCGCATGCACCAGTTCGAATTGGAATTCGGCCTGTCCTGGTAACATCCGGGGGCTTGTCTGGCCCCCCTCGCTTGTGGGTAACATGCCGCCAGGTCTTTCAACCCGGCGGCATTCCATGAAGCTCCTTTCCTCGATCCTTCCCCGCATACTGTTTTTGCTGGCCTGCACCTTGTGCGGCATTGCCGCGTCCGCCCAGACATCAGAAGACGCTGAACAGTGGCAGTGGAATCTGCAGGATCTGTTCCCCGATGTGGCGGCCTGGGATGCAGAGCGTCAGCGGCTGCTCGCCGAGTTGCCGAAATTCGCGGACTTCCAGGGCACTCTGGGAAACAGCAGTGAGGACCTCTACACGGCGCTGCGTTACACCAGCGACACATACCGGGCAGCCTTGCGCGTATACGTGTATGCCAGCCTGCGGCAGGATGAAGACCTGCGCGACACCGTTGCTCAGGAGCGCAACCAGTTGGCGGAAGCGATGTTTGCGCGCTTCACGCAGGAAACCGCGTGGATGGACCCCGAGCTGATAGCGGTCGGCGAAACCCGCGTCCGGGCGTTCATGGCAGAGAACCCGGACCTCGCGCCGTTCCGCCACCAGCTCGACAACACCTTGCGTCAGGCCGCCCACACCCTCGGCGCCGAGGCGGAGCAAGCGCTGTCGTTCTTCACGCAGCCCTTCGATGCTCCATCGGCCATCTACAGCATCATTGCCAATTCGGACATCCCGTTCCCACTGATCACCACACCGGAAGGCGAAGAAGTAAGGCTCGACTCGCAAGGCTATGGCCGCCTGCGTTCGCACCCGGATCCGCTGTTCCGCAAGCAGGTGTTCGACGCGTTCTGGGATACCTGGCAGGACTATCGCAACAGCGTGGGCATGGTGCTCAACAGTCACATCCAGACGCAGGTGGCACTCGCGCAGGCGCGGCATTTCGACAGCGTACTGCAGCGCGAACTTTTCGCGGATAACCTGCCGGATGCCGTCTACCACACCCTGGTGACCGAGGTGAACCAGGCACTGCCGACGCTGCACCGCTATTTCCGCTTGCGGGCACGCATGCTGGGCCTGGACCAGTTGCGCTACTCCGACATCTATCCGCCGCTGGTCTCGCTGGACAAGCGGTTTGACATCGACAGCAGCCGGGACATCACACTGGATGCCATGTCCATCCTTGGCGACGACTGGGTGAGCATGCAACGGGATGCATTGGACGACCGCTGGATGCATGTATTCCCGCAACAGGGCAAGCGCAGTGGTGCCTACATGCAAGGTTCAGCCTACGACGTGCACCCCTACCTGCTGCTGAACCACAATGACGATTTCGACTCTCTGTCGACATTTGCGCATGAATGGGGTCACGCCATGCACACCTTGTATGCGCGCCAGAGCCAACCATTCGAAACTGCGGACTATGCGACCTTCATCGCGGAGATCCCGTCCACGTCGCTGGAGCTGATCCTGCAGCAGTACATGGCAAGCCATGCCGAAAACGTCGATGAACAACTGTTCTACCTCGGCTACAGTCTTGAAAACCTGCGCGGCACCTTTTTCCGCCAAACCATGTTTGCCGAGTTCGAGCTGCTGCTCTACGAAGCCGTCGAGCGCGGCGAAGCACTGAGCGGCACGCGCATCTCGGAACTGTACCTGGAAATCCTGCGCCGCTATCACGGCCATGATGGAGGCGTGATGCTGGTGGACGAGCTGTACGGGAACGAGTGGATGTTCGTGCCGCACTTCTACTACAACATGTACGTGTTCCAGTATGCCACCTCCTTGACCGCTGGAACGGCACTGTATACCCGCATGGTAGAGGACGGCGAGGCCGGCGTGGAAAACTACAAGCGCCTGCTGCGGGCGGGAGGTTCCGACTATCCCTACACCCTGTTGCGCGACGCCGGGGTGGATCTTGCCACGGCTGCACCCTACCAATCTGTCATAGCGCGTATGAATGCCATCATGGATGAAATGGAAGCGCTACTCGACGCGCCGCCGGCACGCTGACAACGCGGCTCAGGTTCGGAGCGCGATACGCTCCACGTTCTGCGCGACGACCTCGGCGAACGTGCAGCTTCCGGTCGAGCCACGCTGCTGTGCAAAACGCTGTGCTTGCTGTGCCGCACTGTTGTCCTGTAGCGCTGCCAGGACGGCATTGGAATACTCGCGACTGTGCGCGAATTCCGGACAGATGCGACCGATGCCGAGTCTCTGTACACGCATTGCGTTGCTGAGCTGCTCCACCTGCCTCGGCAGCAACATCATCGGCTTGCCGTGGCGTAGGCATTGGGTAAGCGTCCCCAACGCCCCATGGCCGATGAAGAG
>JBIIWP010000067.1:0-17190 GCA_044338855.1 Pseudohongiellaceae bacterium
TGCTTCGGAAATGGTGGTGAAGCTGCGGATGTCGGAGAACAGCACGGTGATCTCGCTGCTCTTGCCGCCCAGCAGCTCTTCACCTGAGGTGTCGCTCAGCAACTGGTCCGCCACGCCGGGGTCCATGTAGCGCGCCATCGTGGACTTCATGCGCTTCTCGGTGCTGATGTCTTCGATCATCACCATGGAGCCCAGCGCCTTGCCGTCCGGGTTGCGCAGCGGCAGCACGCTGACGTTGGCATTGAGCTTGCCGGCACGGAACTCCAGCTCGGCGTCCATCAGGGTGTGCGTCTCGCCGGTGTCTTCCACCTGCTGTACCTTGTCCATGATCCAGGCGTTGGATCCCGTGAAGAATTCCTGCGCCGGCAGGTTGTGGATTTCCTGTGCCGTGACGCCCAGCTGGCGCAGGCCGGCCTTGTTGCAGGTGACGATGCGGCCATCCTCGTTCAGCGTGATCACGCCGTTGGACATCGATTGCAGCATGCCTTCGTTGTAGTTCTTGATGTTCTGGATGTCCTCGAACAGCTTGGCGTTCTCCAGCGCGATGGATACCTGCGCGGTAAAGGCCTTCAGCCGGCTCTCGTCCTCGTCGGTGAAGGGGCCGCCACGCTTGTTCAGTACCTGCGTCACGCCAATATGCTTGCCGCTCTTGTTGACGATCGGTACGCAGAGAATGGAGCGCGTGAAGAAGCCGGTCTGGCGGTCGAACGACGGATTGAAACGCAGGTCAGCGTAAGCATAAGGGATGTTCACGGACTTGCCGGTGGTGAACACGGTACCCGCAATGCCGGCCGTGTTGGGCAGGCGGATCTCTCCCAGCGTTTCACCCATGGCCACGCGCGAGAACAGCTGGCCTTTCTTTTCATCGTTGAGAAACAGCGTGGAGCGTTCAGCATTCAGCATGCGCGTTGCCTCGCTCATCACCCGCGTGAGCAGCGGCCCGAGATCCAGTTCCGAGGTGATGTCGGCCACGAGGTCGAGGAACTCCATTTCCTTCTCGCGCGTCTTCTTCATGTACTCGGCGTACTGCGAGCTTTGCAGTGCCACCGAGGCCTGCGTGGTGATGGCTGCCAGCAACTCCAGGTCCTCGATGGTAAAGGGGCCTTGCTGCTTGTTCAGGATCTGGGTGACGCCGATGACCTCGCCGCGCGTATTGCGCAGCGGCACACACAGGATGTTCGTGGTGTGGAAGCCGGTCTGCTCGTCCACCTGGCGGATGAAGCGCGGGTCGTCGTAGGGGCGGTGGATGATCTCGCCCTGGCCGCTGTGGAACACCGCGCCGGCGATGCCCATGGTGTTCATGATGCGGATCTCGCGCGTCAGGTCACCCTGCGCTACGCGGGAATACAGTTCGCCGGTGGCTGGATCGTTGAGGAAGAGGGTGCCACGTTCGGCGCCGAGCTCCCTGCCGGCGATGATGATCAGCGTGCGCAGCACTTCATCGAGGCTTTCGATGGCGGAGACACGGCGCGATACCTCCAGCAGCATCTCGGCCTGCTGCAGCTTGCGCTCGGTGTGCTCCAGCTGCTCGGCTATTTCTCCTACGCTGGGTGGCCTACCGTGGTTGGCGGTGCTCATGGCGGACTGCTTCCTTCGAGTGCTTCGATGCGGCCGCGCAGGGCGCGGATGGTGTCCTGCAGTTCCTTGCGTTCGTCGGTGGCCAGGCGCCGCTGCTCCTGCAGGGCGGCCTCCTGCGCAAACTGCAGGGCTTCGAGTTGCGTGCGCAGTTCGCTGGCCATCTGGCGCAGTTGCTGCAGCTCGGCGCTGGCGTCGGCCAGCTGATGCTGCAACTCGGCTTCATGTTGCTGGCGCTGTTCGTCCAGCGCATGACGCAGGGCGATGACAGTTTCCTGCAATTGCGTCTGTTCGTGGGCGGCGTGGTTCGCGGCATCCTGCAGGGCGCCAGCGTGGGCCAGCTCCACCTGTTCGGCCTGCTCGCGCTGGGCGGCAATGGTGGACTTCAGCAGCCGGATTTCGCCCAGCAGCTCGACCAGCTGTTGCTGCAGGGTCGCGTCGTCATCGCGCCGGGTTGAGTTGGTGTTGGGCATGCAGTGGCCAGAGCTTGCGGGTACTGCAGCAACCTTACTCCGTGGCTTCTGCCACCTGCAAGCGGCGCAAGCGGGTGGCCCGCAGGTTCCGGGGCCCATGGTATAGTGGCGTCCTCCAAAAGCACCCCAGGCAGGTTCCCATGGCCTCGATTTTCACCCGTATTCTTGCCGGCGAACTGCCCGGCCATTTCATCTGGAAAGACGAACACTGCTTTGCCATCCTCACCATCCAGCCCATCCGCGAAGGCCACCTCATGGTGATCCCCAACACGGAAGTGAATCATTGGGATGATGTGCCGCCCGCCACTGCCGCGCACCTGATGCAGGTGGCGCAGCAGCTCGCCAAGGGCATCAAGGCCGTGATCCCTTGCAAGCGCGTGGGAGTCACCGTGATCGGGCTGGAAGTGCCGCACACCCACATCCATCTGATCCCCATCGACACCATGGCCGACATGGATTTCAGCCGCCAAAGCCCTGCGCTCGCGGAGAACCTGGCTGCCACGGCGGCGAAGATCCGCAAGGCGCTGGTGGCAGCAGGCCACTCCCAGGCAGCGCTCGACTGAGCACGCCGATAATGACGGCGCGTGACACCATCTACCTGCACGAGGACAAGGTCACCGCCTTCGTCTTCGACGAGCGCGTGGCTGCCGTGTTCGAGGACATGATCAACCGCTCCGTGCCGGGCTACGCCACCATCGTGGGCATGATCGGCACCTTGGCGCAGCGTTATGCGCAGCCCGACTCCGTGTGCTACGACCTCGGCTGCTCGCTGGGGGCAGCCAGTTTCGCGATGCGCCAGCAGATCACGGCTGCGGGTTGTCGCATCCGCGCCATTGATACTTCGCAGGCCATGCTGGACCGTTTCGGCAAGGTGTTGGCTGGCAACCCCACTGGTGTACCCATCGAGCTTGTGTGCGGCGATATTGTCGACGAGCCGATCGCCAACGCCTCGGTGGTGGTGCTGAATTTCACGCTGCAGTTCATTTCGCTGCAGCAGCGGGCGCAACTCATCCAGCGCATCTACGATGGCCTGCGTCCTGGCGGCATGCTGATCCTGTCGGAGAAGATCCACTTCGAAGACCCGGCGCTGAACCAGCTTTTCATCGATCTGCATCACCGCTTCAAGCAGCAGAACGGCTATACCCGGACCGAGATCAGCCGCAAGCGCGCAGCAATCGAGAACGTGCTGGTGCCGGAGACCTTGCGCGCCCACGAGCAGCGCATCCGCGAGGCCGGCTTTGCCAGCTGCGCGGTGTGGTTCCAGTGCTTCAACTTCGCCTCAATGGTGGCGGTGAAGTGATGGTGGACAACTTCCTGTTCGATTACTCCGCGCTGATTGCGCGCTTGCAGGGCACGCCATTGCAGGCGCTGGCCGAGTGCATTCCACGCGACCTGGCTGCCAGTGTGCGTCACGGTGATTTCGCCGGCTGGCAGGCGGCATTACAGGCCTTGCCTGCGCTTGTGCCTGCCAGCGTCGATCTGGTGCACGGCGTGCGCATCGGCGCGGCAGCGCAGCTCAACGACGCGCAGCGCGAGGCCCTGCGCACCCAACTGATGGCTCTGCATCCCTGGCGCAAGGGCCCGCTGGACCTCTTCGGCCTGCACCTCGACACGGAATGGCACAGTGACTGGAAGTGGGAGCGCGTGCTGCCGCACCTGAGCCCGCTGGAGGGGCGCATGGTCCTCGACGTGGGCTGCGGCAATGGCTACCACTGCTGGCGCATGGCAGGGGCAGGGGCGCGCGAAGTCATCGGCGTCGATTCGCACCTGTTGTTCACCCTGCAGTACTGGGCCATCCGCCACTTCCTGCGCGAACCGCCGGTACATGTGCTGCCGTTGGCGCTGGAGGATGTGCCCGAGGGGCTGCAGGCCTTCGACACGGTGTTCTCGATGGGCGTGCTGTATCACCGCCGCTCACCCTTCGATCACCTCATCAGCCTGCGTCACTGCCTGCGACCGGGCGGTGAGCTGGTGCTGGAGACGCTCGTGATCGAGGGCGAGGCGGGTATGACGCTGGTACCGCAGGGACGTTACGCGCGCATGCCGAATGTGTGGTTTCTACCCAGCTGTAACACTCTGTCACAGTGGCTTGAGAAGACGGGTTACACTGATGTGGCTTTGGTGGACCTGAATCGCACCTCCGTGCAGGAGCAAAGAAGCACCCCCTGGATGACTTTCGAGTCATTATCCGAGGCACTCGACCCTGCGGACCCGCTGCGGACCATTGAGGGACATCCGGCGCCCTTACGTGCTGTTTTTGTAGCGAAAAAGGCCTGAGGCCAAGCCCGTTTCTGCAAGGCTCCGCTACCCCGCCGTGGTCCTGCGGTTGCTTCCTTCCCGCCGCCGCATCCAACCCTGTTTTCACAGATCGTGCACAATTGGCGCGGATGTTGCAGTGCATTGTCCTGTTGTCAGGAAGTACCAACAGGATTGGTGGAGTAGAACCGCAGCATCATGGCCAGGCCCTTGCGCATCGAGTATCCGAATGCTTACTACCATGTGAGCAACAAGGCGGATAGCACCGGAGGACTGTTTCCCTCCGAACAGTATTACCAGGCATTCCTCGACGGCGTCCGCGAAGCGGCGAGCCGTTTCAACGTGGACCTGCTTGGCTGGTGCCTGTTGAGGACCGAATACCACCTGCTCATCAAGACGCCCGAGGGCAACCTTAGCCGTTTCATGCGCCAGGTGGACTGCCTCTATACCCAGTATTACCAGAAGCACCGGCGCAAGCGCGGCTCGGTGTTCCGGGCGCGCTACAAGTCGGTACTGTTCCAGCCCGAAAACTACCTCGTGCCACTGTCGCGCTACCTGCACAACCTGCCGCGCGTGGCGCGCCAGAATCCGCTCACCTGGCCCTGGTCCAGTGTGCGTCACTATATTGCCGAAAGTGGCAGCAACAGCGACCTCAAGACCGACGAGGTGCTGGTCGGTTTTGGCATTGAGCCGGAGGCGCGCAGTGCCTATGGCGCTTACCTGCAGGCCGGAAACGACCGCGAGCTCAGTCGCTTCTACGGCAAGAAGAACCAGCTCTCCGTCCTTGGCGACGAAAAATTCCGTGCCCGTGCCAAGAGTCTTGCCGCGGTCAGCGGCACTCGTGGCGTGTCCAAGTGCATTCTGGCGCGCAAGCGTCCTACGCCGGGCAAGATCATCAGCTCCGTGGCCGATACCTTCAATGTCAGCGGCACCAGCATCCTGCATGCCGCACGCGGGCCCGGTTCCAAGAACGTGCCCCGTTGGGTGGCGATGTACCTGTGCCAGGAAGCCGGTGGCATCACGCTGCAGAAGATCGCGCAACAGTTCGGGCTGCAACGCTACGGGACGGTGTCGACCACCATCGGCAAGCTCAAGGATGAATTCGAGGACGACCCTCCGCTCATGAGCCGCGTGGAAAGCATCCGCGAAGCGCTGCGTCAGGACGCCGGCCAATGATTTCCCCCGGTGTTCTACCTGCCCAATGGACTGGGCAGGTGGAATGCCACCCTCGTTCCCCGTTACACTGATCACAACGAAGTCCCGGGCAACCCAGTGCCGGGCCGCAGCCTGATTGTCGCCATGGACTCCACCCCCCTCATCAAGAGTGCCAAGCGTCCTTTGCAGGGCCAAGGGTCGCTCGATCTGCGCAGTTTTCTCGAGCGTCTGGTGCGCGATGGCCACCTTGGCCACGAGGCGGTGGAAAGCCTGGTGCAGAATCGCATGGAGAAAGCCGGGCATCATGTGCCCTTGCTGGCCTATCTTGCTGACCAGAAGCTGCCAGACCTCGGCAATCCCGGGCGTGTGCTCGACATCGAGACCCTCACGCAGAAGCTGGCGGAAGCCAGTGGTCAGCCCTATTACCGCATCGATCCACTGAACATGGACGCCGCGCGCGTCACCGAGGTGATGTCGCTGGCCTTCGCGCAGCGCCACAAGATCCTCGCGGTGGAAGTGAATCCGGATTCGGTGGTCATCGCTTCGGGCGAGCCCTTCATCACGAGCTGGGAGGCGGACCTGGCGCACATCCTGCGCAAGCCAATCAAGCGCGTAGTCGCCAACCCGGTGGAAATCCAGCGCCTCACCACCGAACTCTATCGTCTTGCCAATTCAATCAACCAGGCCACCGGCCGCAGCAGCAATCGCGCTCCCGGCCTGGGCAATCTGGAACAAATGCTGGATCTGGGACGCATGAAGGACCCGGAAGCCAACGATCAGCACGTGGTCAATATCGTGGACTGGTTGCTGCAATACGCCTTCGAGCAGCGCGCCAGCGACATCCACATCGAGCCGCGCCGCGACATCGGCAACCTGCGTTTCCGCATCGACGGTGTACTGTACACGGTGTACCAACTGCCGATGCAGGTGCTGTCGGCTGTTACCTCGCGCATCAAGTCGCTGGGCCGTATGAACGTTGCGGAAAAGCGCCGCCCACAGGATGGACGCCTGAAGACCAAGAGCCCGGACGGCAATGAAGTGGAGCTGCGCCTGTCCACCATGCCAACGGCTTTTGGTGAGAAGATGGTGCTGCGTATCTTCGATCCAGACGTGCTGCTGAAGTCGTTTTCGGATCTCGGTTTCAGTCCTGAGGATCAGCAGCGCTGGGAAACCATGATTCGCCGCAAGCATGGCATCATCCTCATCACGGGCCCCACTGGCAGCGGTAAAACCACCACGCTTTATTCCACGCTGAAGCTGCTTGCTACGCGTGAAGTAAACGTCTGCACGATAGAAGATCCCATCGAGATGGTGGAGTCCGCTTTCAACCAGATGCAGGTGCAGGACAACATTGATCTCACCTTCGCCAGCGGCGTAAAGGCGCTGCTGCGGCAGGATCCGGACATCATCATGATCGGCGAGATCCGCAATCTGGAAACCGCCGAGATTGCGATCCAGGCCGCGTTGACTGGCCATCTGGTGTTCTCGACTCTCCACACCAACGATGCGCCGACCGCAATCACGCGCATGCTTGAGCTCGGTGTGCCGTCCTACCTCATCAAGGCCTCGCTGATCGGCGTGGTGGCGCAGCGCCTGGTGCGCATGTTGTGCCCACACTGCAAGCGCGAAGCACCATTGGACCAGCCACTGTGGACCCAGCTCACCCAGCACTGGACCGTGACGCAACCACCAAAGATGGTCGAGCCTGCAGGCTGCCTGCACTGTCGCGATACCGGCTATAAGGGCCGCTCCGGCATTTACGAGATCATGCCGTTCACTGAGAGCATGCATGCCTTTGCCGACGAGGCGGGCAGCCTGCCCAAACTGCGCAAGCAGGCCTACAAGGAAGGCATGTGCAGCCTGCGCCTGAGTGGTGCGCGCAAGGTGGCGACAGGCATGACCTCTCTGCTCGAAGTGCTGCGCGTGGCACCTGATGCCGACTGAAGGTAACTGCATGCAAGAAGCCGGGCAGCTGCTCCAGCACAATACCAATGATTTCACGCGCGCCCTTGAAGCCTTTCCTGCATTGGCCGGGCGACTCCAGCGCGAGCCACAGTTGCAGCAGCAGCTGCAACGGCTGTGGCTGGCCAGCGACTATCTGGCCGAAGTCTGCAACAACAACACGGTGCTGCTGCAGGATCTCCTCGACAGCGGCGATCTCGACCAGGACTACGGCGATTGGCTGCAGCACGCTGTAATCGTGATCACGCGGCTGCTGCCGCCGGCAGAGCCCGGCAGCGATACGCAGGAGCGACTCAAGCGCGGCCTGCGCCTGCTGCGCAAGCGCGAGATGTTGCGCATTCTCTGGCGTGACAACAGCGGCATGGTGGATTTGTTTGCCACCTGCCGCGATCTCAGCAGTCTGGCCGATGCCTGCGTGAAGCTGGCCCTGCGCGAACTGACGCCGCGCCTGCAGCAACAGCATGGCCTGCCGCTGAATGCGCAGGGTGTGGAGCAGGAACTGATCGTGCTGGCCATGGGCAAGTACGGGGCCTTCGAGCTGAACCTGTCGTCGGATATCGACCTCATCTATGTCTTTCCCGAGAACGGCGAGACCAGTGTCACGCCGGAATGGCACGCGCAGTATCCGCTCGCACGCGTATGCACCATCCAGCAGTATTTCAGCAAGCTCGGACAGCAGCTCATCAATGTGCTCGACAGCGTCACCAGTGACGGCTACGTGTTCCGCGTTGACATGCGGCTGCGTCCTTACGGCAACTCCGGCGCATTGGCGCTGTCGGTAGATGCGATGGAAGAGTACTACCTCAGCCAGGGCCGCGACTGGGAGCGCTTTGCCATGATCAAGGTCCGCGCCATCACGGGCGGCAAGGCAGCGGTGCAGGAACTCATGGCGATGCTGCGCTCGTTTACCTATCGCCGTTACATGGACTTCGCCACCATCGATGCGCTGCGCGACCTCAAGCGCCAGATCGAGCAACAGGTGCGGCGCAAGGGCATGCAAGGCAACCTGAAGCTGGGTAGCGGCGGTATTCGCGAAATCGAGTTTTGCGTGCAGGTGCTGCAGCTGATTTACGGTGGGCGCCATCGCCACCTGCAGCAGGCTTCGCTGATGGGTGCCATGCATGGGCTGTTGCAGGAACAGTGCTTTCCTGCAGAAGATGCCGCTACGCTCAAGGACTGCTATGTGCTGCTGCGTCGCGCCGAGCATGCGGTGCAGGCGCTGCAGGATAAACAGACGCACGACTATCCGCAGGATCCCTTCAGCGAGTACCGTATCGCGCAAAGCCTGGGTTTCCCCGATGCCGCCGCCTTGCGCGCCGCACTGGAGCAGGTGCGCAACCGCGTGGCTACCATCTTTGCACGCGTGATCGCGGCGCCACCGGAATCCGACGCGCAGCGCGAGGATCACGAGCTGCAGCAGTTGTGGCAGAACAGCATGGACCGCGACAAGGCTGCCGGGTTGCTGCTGAAGCGCGGTTTTACTGATCCTGCCGTGGTATTGCAGGCACTCGACGTCTACCACGGCAGCAAACAGTTTCTGTCACTCGACGCGATAAGTCGTGCGCGCATGGACCGCTTCATGCCGTTGTTGCTGGCGCGCCTGTCCAAGGAGCAGGAGCCCGGTCTCGGCTTCAGTCGCGTGTTCAGCTTCGTACAGGCAGTATCGCGGCGCACTGCGTACATCGTGTTGCTGCTGGAGAATCCAGTGGCACTGTCGCAGCTGATCCTGCTGTGTACCGCGAGCCCGTGGTTGACGGAGCAGCTGTCGCGTTATCCGGTACTGCTGGACGAACTGCTGCGGCCCTTGTCGAGCCCTCCAGCGAAAGCCGAGCTTACCGATCGCCTGCGCCAGTCCTTGCTGCGGGCCGCCACCGATGATCTGGACGAACAACTCGTGACGGTCCAGAGTTTCAAGCAGGAGCAGATGCTGGTGGTAGCGTCAGCGGAGCTTTCCGGCACGCTGCCTTTGATGAAGGTCAGCGATTCCCTGACATGGATCGCCGAAACCGTGCTGGCGCAAGTACTGGACATGGCCTGGCAACTGCTCGTGCAACGCTATGGCCTGCCAGTGAACAGTGCCGGTGAAAGCGGTGGGCGTGACTTCATCATCATTGGCTACGGCAAGCTTGGTGGCATCGAGCTCAATTACGATTCGGATCTCGACCTGGTGTTCCTGCATGACGGCCATGCCGACCTTGATACTAACGGTGGTGCCAAGGGTGCTTGCGTCAACAGCGGAGCGTTTTATGTGCAGCTGGGCCAGAAGATCCTGTCGCTGCTGAACACGCACACCATCAATGGCAAGCTCTATGAGATCGACCTGCGACTGCGACCCTCCGGTGCTTCCGGCTCGCTGGTTACTACGCCCGAGGCCTTTACCCGCTACCAGCGCGAGAACGCCTGGACCTGGGAGCACCAGGCACTCATCCGGGCTCGTGTGGTGGCAGGCCATCCTGCACTGGGCAAGCGCTTCGATGCCATCCGCAATGACATACTTGGCATGGCGCGTGACCGGCAGCAGCTCGCGCAGGATATCGTCAGCATGCGCGCGAAGATGCGCCAGCAGCTCGGCTCGAAGCCTGCGGCAGCGGTATTCCACCTCAAGCACGACGCTGGTGGTCTCGTCGATATCGAGTTCATTGTGCAGTACCTGGTACTGGCGCACGCCCCCGACGACCCGCGCCTGCTGCAGTGGAGCGACAACATGCGCTTGCTCGATCTCTTTGCCCAGACCAGTATCCTGCCAGCGGATGACGCCCATGCCTTGCAAGAGGCCTACATCGAGTACCGCAGCCTGCTGCACAAGCGTGCACTGGACAACGCCGACGATCATCTCGCGGCAGATGCCTTCCTGGTCCAGCGTGAACGCGTCAGCAGCGTATGGCAGCGGCTGTTTGCCGGCATTGTGCCCGGGCCGCTGCACGAAGCCCTCGTCGGAGCCATCCGCGCGTGAAGGTACTTGTCCTCGGGCCGTCATGGGTGGGCGACATGGTGATGGCGCAGTCCCTGTTCATCAGCCTGCGGGAGCAGTACCCGGATTGTGTTATCGACGTGTTGGCGCCCGACTGGTGCCGGGCGTTGCTGGAGCGCATGCCCGAAGTGCGTGCGGCGCTGCCCCTGCCGATCGGCCACGGTGAGTTCGCGCCAGGCAAGCGTCGCCGTATCGGCAAGGACTTGCAGGCTGCCGGCTATGATCAGGCCATCGTGCTGCCCAATTCCTTCAAGTCAGCTTTGATCCCCTGGTTCGCCCGCATCGCGCGCCGTACCGGCTGGCGAGGTGAAATGCGTGGCTGGCTGCTCAACGACTGCCGTCGTCTCGACAAGAATGCCTACCCCTTGATGGTGCAGCGTTTCGTGGCGCTGGCGTACCCGGCAGGTGCTGAACTGCCCCGGGAAGTTCCGCGTCCGGCGCTGCGTGCCGACCAGGTTGCCGCCGTTGTTGCGCGGCAGCGCCTGGATCTGGCGGCGCTGCGCACGGTGGCGGCGCTGTGCCCGGGTGCCGAATTCGGTCCAGCCAAGCAATGGCCGGCTCGTCACTATGCCGCTGTTGCAGAGACGCTGGTGCAGCGTGGCTGGCAGGTGTGGTTGCTCGGGTCGGGCAAGGATGCTGCCGTCGCAGGCGAGATCCTGCAGCACATGCAGCCTGCCTCACGGCAACATTGCCATGACCTGTGTGGGCGCACGCAGCTGGGCGAGGCAGTGGATCTGTTGGGCGAGGCAGCGCTGGTCGTCAGCAACGATTCCGGCCTGATGCACATTGCCGCCGCGCTGGCGCGACCGCTGGTGGTACTATACGGCTCTACGTCTGCGGCGTTCACGCCGCCCTTGGCCGCCAGGGTCAGGCAGCTCACCCTCGGTCTTGCTTGCAGTCCCTGTTTCAAGCGGGAATGTCCCTTGCAGCATCTTGATTGCCTGGAAAAGCTGGAGCCCTCCCGGGTGCTGGCAGCGATAGACGAATTGCTGGGATAGTTGGATTCAGGATGCGAGTACTCATAGTCAAGGTAAGTTCGCTGGGTGATGTCATCCATACGCTTCCGGCTGTCACCGACGCTGTGCGCGCCAAGCGCGAGCTACGCTTCGACTGGGTAGTGGAGGAAGCCTTCGCGGAGATACCCTCCTGGCATCCTGCTGTCGACAAGGTGATCCCTGTGGCCTTCCGCCGCTGGCGCAAGAACCTGTTCCACACCTGGCGCTCCGGCGAGTTCAAGTCCTTCAAGGCCAATCTGCAGGAACAACATTACGACCTCGTGATCGACGCTCAGGGGCTCATCAAAAGCGCCATCATCAGTCGCCTGTCACGCGGGCTTACCGTTGGTCTCAGCAACCGCGCCATCCGCGAGCCGCTGGCCACGCTGTTCTACAACGTTGTCTACACGGTGCCCTGGCAGCAGCATGCCGTGGATCGTGTGCGTGAGTTGTTCGCACGCACCTTCCATTACAGCTTCGATTACCAGACCTGTGACTATGGCCTGAATCTCGCGCGCTTCCGCGAACCGGTGAACCCGGGTGAGCGTTACCTGGTGTTCTTCCATGGCACTACCTGGGAATCCAAATTGTGGCCCGATGCCTATTGGCAGAAGCTGGCGGCCATTGCCGGCGCCAATGGCTATCGCGTCAAGTTGCTGTGGGGCAACGCTGAGGAGTACTCCCGTGCGCGCAGTATCGCCAAGGCTGGTGTGCACGTGGAAGTGCTGGATCAGCTCTCGCTGGGCCAGATCGCACGGCTGCTCACCAACTGTTCCGGTGCCGTGGCGGTAGACACCGGACTGGGGCATCTGGCCGCAGCGCTGTCGGTACCGGTGATTTCCATCTATGGCTCCTCCAATCCGGATCTCACGGGCACCTACGGTCGCCGTCAGATGCATCTGCGTCCGGCGCTGGACTGTGCGCCCTGCATGAGCAAGAAGTGCCACTATGCCGGACCAGAACTCGGTGACGAGTTCGAGGGCAGGCCCTTCGTGGTTGCGCCAGCCTGTTACCGGGACAATCCGCCCGAGAAGGTCTGGGCCCGGCTCGCCGGGCTCATGAGTGGCGCCGGTACGACACTCGACACCATCTTCCAACCCACCTGATCCGGCCTGAGCGAAGGACATTGATGCGCCTGTGCTGCGTGCTGTTCAACTGGTTCCCGCACGGGGGGCTGCAACAGGATGTGCTGAAGATCGCACAGGCCTGCAGCGCCCACGCGCAGGTAACCATCCTGTGCATGAGCTGGGAGGGTCCGCGGCCCGCCGGTATCGACGTACGAGTGCTGCCAACACGTGGCTGGACGCGCACGGCACGGCGCGCCGGCTTCGTGGCGCAGGTGCAGGATTTGCGCACGTCCTTTGATGTGCTGCTCGGCTTCAATCGCATGCCCGGCCTCGACTATTACTTTGCAGCCGATTCCTGTTTTGCCCGCAAGGCGCTGCAGGAGCGTCCCTGGTGGTATCGCCTCGCGCCGCGCACCCGCCAATATCTCGCCTGGGAGCGCGCCGTATTTGGTGCCGACAGTCGTAGCGTGGCCTTGCTGCTGAGCCCGCAGCAACAACAGGATTACAGCGTCGCTTATGGCACGCCTGCCGTACGTCTGCAGATGCTGCCTCCGGGTATACGCCGTGACTTCATGGTGCCGGATGATGCGGCAGTGCAGCGTGCGCAACTGCGCCAGGAACTGGGTCTGGCCGGGAATGATCTGCTGGTGCTGCAGGTGGGTTCCGGCCTGCGCGTGAAAGGCGTATCGCGGGCGCTGGCCGCGCTGGCCGCGCTGGCGCCGGCATTGGCGGCACGCGTGCACTACGTGCAGATAGGTCGTGGCGACCTCGAGCACTGGCGCAAGCGTGCTGCAAAGCTGGGCCTGGCCCGTGTGCAGTTTCTCGGCGCTCGCGAGGACGTGCAGCGCTTCATGCTTGGCGCAGACTTGTTGCTGCATCCCTCGCTGCAGGAGAGCGCCGGCATGGTCATCCTTGAAGCCGTAGTAAGCGGACTGCCGGTGCTGGTGACCGCGAGTTGCGGCTATGCCTTCCATGTGGAGCAGGCTGGCGCGGGCCTCGTGTGCCCCGAACCGTTCCGCCAGGAAACACTGGACCACTTGCTGCAGCACATGTTGCAGGCGGACCGCAGTGCATGGCACGAGGCCGGTATCCGCTATGGCAGCATGCAGCCCTTGTACGACATGCCTGCGGCCGTGGCGGCACTGCTGTGCGATAGCGGGGCACCGCCATGACGACGGAGCTCTGGCTCGACGTCGCCTTCACACAGGCCTGGCAGGGGCAGAACGCCTTCGCTGCGGCGCGCGCGGTGAGTGGCGAGGTGTTTCGTGAACTGGAGCAGCGCCAGACTTTGGCTTTCATCCAGGACGGGCAGCGTTACTTCATCAAGCGTCATCAGGGCGCGCGCCTTGGTGAAGTGCTGAAGAACCTGTTGTCACTGCGCCTGCCGGTGGTCAGTGCCCGCAACGAATACCTGGCGCTGCGAGCCATGCAGGCGCTGGGGCTGCAGGTGCCGCGTGTAGCGGCTTATGGACGGCGGGGCTGGTTGCCGGCGCAGCTGGAATCGTTTCTCGTCACGCATGACGTGGGGCCACACGAGAGTCTGGAGGACCATTGCCGCGACTGGGCCAGGCGCAGGCCAGGGTTCACGCACAAGCAGGTTTTGCTGCAGCAAATTGCGCAGATTGCGCGGCGCATGCATGGTGCCGGCATCTGCCACCGGGATTTCTACCTCTGCCATTTTCTGCGCAGGACGAGCGATGGTGAACTTGTGGTCATCGATCTGCACCGTGCGCTGGTCAAACGCAGGCTCGCTGCACGCTGGATCATCAAGGACCTGGCGGGACTGTGGTTCTCGGCGATGGATGCGGGGTTGATGCAGCGCGATTTGCTGCGCTTCCTGCGAGGCTATAGACAGGACACCCTGCGCAACATCCTTGGCACGGAGATACAGTTCTGGCGCGCGGTAGAACGGCGCGCCGCCAACTTGTACCGCAAGCACCAGCACTAGTCCGCTACAGCACAGATCAACTCAGCGCTGCTGGTCAGTACGCCGGTAAATGCGCACCTCATCCCCACGCTCGTTGCTGAAGTTGGTCACGAGCTCCAGTGACGGAGTTTGCCCAAGCGCCTGGCGTGAGTTTGTGTCGGCCTGCTTCAGATCGAGCGCGAGATACTCTGCGGCAGCGCCATCCTGGATGGCGCGTGCTACATCGCGCTGGGTCTTGTCGTAATCGCGGATACGGCCACTGCTCCAGGCCAACTGGAAGGAGTTGGTGGCCAGCGTTGCATCGGCAGGCAACTCCTGCAGCAGCCACTGTTCCGCCTGTTCAATGTGTTGCCGGGAATATCCGAAGCTGACGAGACTGTCGATTGCGAAGTAGCAGCAGAAGCAGGCCAGCGTCAGGCGGAAGCGTCGAGCCTTGCCTTGTTGCTCCGCATGCTGCCACCATTGTTCCAGCAGGCCTGGCAGCCATGCCAGCAGCAACAGCGCCAACAGCGCCGCATAACGCTGCGTCTGGAAATGCATGATGAACTGGAACACCAGCAGTGCCAGCAAGGCCGGAACTGCATAGCCCAGCCAGGGCACCAGCACAGCGCGTGGCAGCACATGGCGGCGCTGTTGCCAGCCCAGTACCAGCAGCAACGAGAACGGCACCCCCAGCGCTTCGACCAGATTCAGCAGTACGCTGGCAGCGTAGCCGAACACGAGAATCAGCAGACCAACCGCAAGATTGCCGGTGCCGGGAAAATTCTGCGGGGTAAACAGTACTGCATTGAGGGCCAGTGCATCCTCACGCAGTACGCCGCCGAGATCGAGCAGCAACGGCAGGTAATAGCGCCAGGCGAATTCCATCAGTTCCGGCAGGTGGATGTCGGCTGCCAGTGCCAGCAGCAATGCCAGCCCTGCACACAGCAGCAGAGTTATGTAGAGCAGCAGCATGGCGTGCAGGTTGTCGCTGCGTGCAGGTGGTTTGCTGTTGCCGGCCGGATGCACGGCGAGCAGGGTCAGCGGCGCAACCAGAGCCGGCAACAGCGCTTCGATCCGGAACAGTGCTGCCAGCAGCGTGCTGCCACACCAGGCAAGAGCCAGTGGCAGACCCTGCCGTACCGACGTCGCACGTGCGAGGCGCGGCAGTTGCAGCAGCGCCAGTAGCGAGAAGGCCCAGTAGGCGACGTCGCGGATGATGAAGTGGCGCATCTCATTCAGCAGTGGGAACAGCAGCACCACGCCTGCGCCCAACAGCAGTTGGCGCTGATTTGCCCCGCTGTCACGCTGCAGTGCGATGAACACGCCGGTGAGCAGCAGATAGCAAAGTGCGTTCAGCACATGCGCGCTGACGTCGAGCCCGCCTGGCAGGACGCCATCGGCCAAGGCGATGAGAATCGAGTAGCCGTACCAGCCATAGTCACTCAGTACGCCGGCAAAGCCATCCTGCTGGAAGCGCTCGGCGGCGCGCAGATACGAAAAGGCGTCGTCATTCAGTACCGGCTGTCCCAGCGTGAGTAGCAGGGAAAACAACAGGCTCGCCAGTAGCGCCAGCGGCACGAGGGGCAAACGGGAAAGATAGTCCAGGGGCTTGCTGCCGGGCATGGGGTGGCTCATGGGCTGCCGTGGGTGCTGGCCGCATTGTGCGCGGGCCATCCTTGGGCAGCAAGCATGGTGCGGAGCGCTGCTTGTTCTGTCGCACGGCAGCTGGCGAGATAAGCGTTGCAGCAGGCGGACTGTTCTCCGGTACTGAAACCAAGCGCTTGCACAAGCAGGCGCAAGTCACCCACGCGCCAGGCCTGCGCCGTGCTGCCAGGGTAGTGACGCAGCAGCAGCGGGTCCAGCAGTGCGAGACGCGTGCCGTCCCACAGCAGCTTGTCTGCGGTCACCCCGGTAAAGCTGCAGCCTGCTGCATGCAAGGCAGTGAGGAAGCTGGCGGCGGCGGCAGGGGTGACCTTGCTGCCGGCACCGGGGACTTCACCGCCCGGTACAAACACGGTAGCTGAGGTCTGGGAGAGGTGTGGAAAAAGGTAAAAGCTGTCTACCGTTACGGTACTCAGGTCGTGACTGCGCAGGTGCTTGCTGATCTGGTCGAGACGTTGCAGAGGATGCTGATGCAGGCCCTGGCGACGCAGCGGATAACGCCACAGTTGCAGTCCGCTGGACAGCAGCTCGCGCTCTGCTTGCCCAGGCACGCTTGCGGCGCCCGCCACGAGCTCTTCGTATTTCTGGATGGACAAGCTGCGCTGTGGCGTCTTGATGAAGATGTAGGGACTGTCCGGCTTGCCACCTGGCTGGGACTTGAACCGCTTGTGCATCCACAGATACTGCGCTGGCGCTTTGCGGATCTCCTGTTCGAGCACGCGATTTATCAGCAGTGCATCCGTCACATCATCGCCACTGGGGAAGCCGGGAAGTGGCAGGATGTCGAGTACGTAGCGCTTCTCCCGGGTGAGGCGGCGATGGCTGATCACGCACACCACTGAATCATTGAAGGTAGCGAAGCGTGTGGCGGCGGTGATCGTCGCGGCCTGCCGGCCGAAGAAAGGCGCGTAGACGGCATGCTCGGGGCCGTAGTCCTGGTCGGGTGCGTACCAGAGGATCTTGTTCTGTTTGAGGTGGCGGAAGGCCCCGCGGATGTCCTTGCGATCGAACACGCCACTGCAGTTGCGGATACGGCCCCGCAGCATGAAGGCGTCGAACAGCGGATTACGGTGCGCGCGGTACGTGGCAGCGAAAGGGAAATAGAGCGACAACAGGTTGGCGCTGAAATCGAGTGTTGAGTAGTGGCCGCCCAGCAGCAGCACAC
>JBIIWP010000097.1:0-12433 GCA_044338855.1 Pseudohongiellaceae bacterium
CGACCGCGCTGCAGACCCTGCTGCAGCAGTTCGCCGCCGCGCAGTTCGCTGATGGCGTGAAAATGGCGGGGAGGCCTGATCCAGCCAGTGGCCGTCTCGATGAGGCCTATGCCGTTTTCACGGAAGGCCTGGCGTACCAGTGCTGCCTGGGCCTGTGCATCCAGTTCGGGAAAGCACAGGCGGATGTTGACTTCGGTGATATAGCGGCGCTCGTGGGCCAGCAGCCGCGTGGCCCAACCCAGTGCGCTGCCCGCTGCCATGCGCAGGCGAAAGGGCAGCCAGGCAACGAGACAGAGCAGCCCGATACCGAGCCAGGTCGGCCAGAATCCGGGCGCCAGAAAGGCAGAATGGGGGGGAGGAGCCTGGGTTGCCACGCAATCGTCGTTCCGGAAACAGGCCCCGGATTCTAGCAGATGCCTGCAGCCGCAAGGCGCTTCCTGCTATCATGTCGGCGTTTTTACGTGCAGCAGACCACCATGAAACTAGACATTCCCCGTTTCGACAAAGCCAGGATCCTTGTGGTTGGCGACGTGATGCTCGATCGCTACTGGCATGGCGGCACCTCGCGAATTTCACCCGAGGCCCCAGTGGCCGTGGTGCGGGTGCGGGATACCAAGGACAGCCCGGGTGGTGCCGGCAACGTAGCGCTGAACCTCGCGGCCCTTGGCGCCGCCGCTTCTCTGGTGGGCCTTGTGGGTGATGACCAGAGCGGACATGAGTTGGAAACCAGCCTCAATGCGGCCGGTGTACTCTGCGATTTCCTGCGCGTGGCGGGCAAGCCCACCATCACCAAACTGCGCGTGATCAGCCGCCACCAGCAACTGATCCGCCTGGACTTTGAGGAAATGTTCGCCCACGAGGATGCCTGCCAGCTTACGCCGCGCGTGCAGGTCCTGCTGCAGGGCGTCGATGCCGTGGTCCTTTCCGACTATCGCAAGGGTGCGTTGCTGGATGTGCAGGCCCTGATCCGCGTCGCACGCGAGGCCGGCGTGCCGGTTCTGGTGGACCCGAAGGGCGACAATTTCTCCGTCTACCGCGGTGCCACGCTGGTAAAACCCAACATGCACGAGTTCGAGGCCATCGTGGGACCTTGCGCCAATGAGGATGAACTGGTCCAGAAGGGCCAGCAGCTGTTGCGCGAACTGGACCTGCAGGCTTTGCTGATCACGCGCGGGGAGCACGGCATGAGTCTCATCCGGGACAACGCTCCCGAACTGCATTTCCCCGCCCGTGCCCGCGATGTGTTCGACGTCACCGGTGCCGGCGACACGGTAATTGCCGTAGTGGCCGCATCGCTCGGTGCAGGCCTGCCCCTGCCCGAATCGGTGGCGCTGGCCAACATCGCCGCCGGCCTCGTGGTAGCCAAACTGGGTACTGCTGCGATCAGCGGCCCCGAGCTGCGCCGTGAAATCCAGCGCGATGGTGGCTCCGACCGCGGCGTGATGACCTTGGATCAGCTGCGCCTCGCCGTGGCTGACGCGCGTGCGCACGACGAGAGTATCGTGTTCACGAATGGCTGCTTCGACATCATCCATGCCGGACATGTCGGCTATCTGAAAGAAGCGAAGAAACAGGGTGACCGTCTCATCGTCGCCATCAACGACGACGCTTCGGTGAAACGCCTGAAAGGTGAGGGGCGTCCAATCAACTCCATCGACCGGCGCATGGCCGTCGTGGCGGGGCTGGAGTCCGTGGACTGGGTGGTGTCGTTCTCCGAGAATACGCCAGAACACCTGCTGCACGAGATCAAGCCTGACAAGCTTATCAAAGGTGGCGACTACGGTATCGAGGGCGTGGTGGGATCCGACTTCGTGAAATCCTACGGCGGTCAGGTCAAAGTGCTGGCCTTCCTCGACAACTGCTCTACCTCCGCCATCGTCAACAAGATCAAGGACAACTCGTAGGGGCCCGCCCCTACGGGGTAAGGATGCTGCGGGCAGTTTTCCCGTTGCTGCGCAGGTGTGCGGGATTGATGGTGCCGGTGATCATGCTGCCGATGCCGGCCTCAGCGAAGATCAACTGCATGCTGTCGCGTACCAGATCCCCTGAGCCGCCCTGCACGTGGCCGCTCATCAATCCCTTCTTCACCAGCACACCCTTGCCCAGACGGACTGCTGCCTGCAGTGCGGCTTCATCGCGCTGTTGCAGGTTCCAGGTCAGCATCACTACGTCCAGTAACTCTGCTGCGAGGATGCCGCCGGCGTTGGTCTTGGTGGACATGCCAATGTGGCCGATCAGTCCCTCACGCTGGCACTGACGCAGCGTCTCCACGCAGGCACCATCGCGCAGGATGGCCTCATCGTTGCCGTCGCTGTGGATCAGCACGAGATCGAGATGATCCGTGCGCAGGCGCTTGAGGCTGCGCTCGATACTGAAGCGGGTATGCGCAGCGCTGAAGTTGAAGTGTGAGGCGCCGTTCTCGAACTCTTCCCCCACCTTCGTACACAGCACCCAATCCTGGCGATGCTCCAGCAGCTGGCCGATGCGTTCCTCGCTCGTGCCGTAGGCCGGCGCGGTATCGAGCAGATTGATGCCGAGTTCGTGCGCCAGCGCCAGCAGGTCGCGTACCGCATTGTCGTCCGGCAGCGTGAAAGCACCCGGGTATTTCACCTGCTGGTTGCGGCCGAGCTTCACGGTGCCGAGGCCCAGTGCGGAAACGCAGAGGTTGGTGCCGGCGAGCGGGCGCAGAAAACTCATGTCAGAACATATCCCATGGTGCAGTGGCGACAGCAGGCGTGGTGAGACCTTGCAGGAGCCCGGCATGAGCAGTGCCCGGCTGCATACCACGCTCACGAACGACCTGCAGCACGCGCTGCGCCAGATCCGGCGCCAGCGTAAGTTTGGTGGGCCAGCAGTACAGCAGGTTGTTGGCGGCCAACACACCTGGTGTGTCGGGGCGCTTGCCATCCGGCTGCTGTGCCTCGGCGCGGTTGATGTGGAAGCTGTGGTAGCGCGCCGTGCTGAAGTCACACCAGGGAAACAGTTCGGTCAACTTGCGACGCGTCTGGGCCAGCAAGTCAGCGCTGCTCAGGTGGGCTCCAGCCTCGGCCAGCTCACCGCCCAGGTACCAGGCGGAGCTGCCGTCACGGCAGGGGTGCGTGGTGATGGTGAGTTCAGGTGTCGCAGTAAGCTGGTCGGACACGCAGTGCACGTAAACGGGATCGCGCTGCTGGTGCTTTACTACCACCATCTGCAACGGGCGACGCTGCATGGCCACACCCCGGGGTTGCAGCTGCTGCAGGAAGAACTCGCTGCCCTCGCCACTGGTACTGATGAAGAGTCCGGCGTCCAGCACCTGGCCATTACCCAGGTGCAGCGCCGCGATACTACCTGTGGCTGCGGCTTCAATACGTGCCGTAGTCCAGTCGATGCAGTGCACGTGCCCCTGCATGTTGTCGGCCAGTTTCTGCAGCAGCGCCGGTACGTTCAGGACGATGTCCTGCAGGCGGTACAGCGGGCCCTTGATGCGGCCCTGGAAGAAGGCAGGCAGTTCCGCGTCGGGCACGCTGTCCACCTTGCCGCGCACGGCCTTGCTGCCGAGGAAGGCATTGAAGCGCGAGCGCAGGCTTGCGCGTGGCCACAGGTAGTAGGTATCGGAGAGCAGCGGCGTGCCACGCAGGTCCACCTCGCCATGGCCGGCGACGCAGTCGCGCCACAGGCGCGGCATGTCGGCGATGGCTTCGGAGGCGCCGGTCAGCTTGCCCGCCAGTGCGTACTTCATGCCGCCGTGGATCATGCCCTGCGAGGCAATGCTCTGTCCGGTGCCCAGTGCGCGCTCTTCCAGCAGAACGGCGTCAAAGCCTTCATTGCGTAGGCGGTTCAACAGCCACAGTCCGGCGATGCCGCCGCCGAATATGACGATGTCTTTGCGGATGTGCATGGATTCCTGACCTGTTTGCAGCAGCGCGCAGTATAGCCCAGCCGTGCAGGCCTTGGCTGGCGCTGGTTGCCCCGCTATGGCAAACCCCGGACAATCCAGCCCATTCCCGCACTGTCTGGATGTGCCCTTGGCGTTCTTGTATTCCCTTCTCACCCGCTTGCTGCTGCCGGCAAGTCTGCTGCGACTGTGGTGGCGCGGCCGCGCGGCGCCGGCCTATCGCCAGCGCTGGCGAGAGCGACTCGGCTGGTATGACGGTGCGGTATGTGGTCATGGGCGTCCCTGCATTGTGTTTCATGCCGTATCGGTCGGTGAAGTGCATGCAGCCCAACCGCTGATCGATGCGTTCATGCTGCAGCATCCGGAAGTAGAGGTGGTATTGACCACCTCGACGCCCACCGGGTCGGCGCGTGTCACGGCGCTGTTCGGTACCCGTGTCGAGCATGTCTACCTGCCCTGGGACCTGCGCGGTGCCACCACGCGATTCCTGCGACGTTACCGTCCCTGCCTGCTGGTGCTGCTTGAAACCGAGTTGTGGCCGAATCTGCTGCGCGCCTGCCGTGAGCGAGGTTGTGGTGTCGTCCTGGTCAACGCCCGGCTCTCGGAAAAATCGGCGCGCGGTTACGGCCGCTTTGCGACCTTGACGCACGCGATGCTGCAGGGCCTGGTCCTCGTTGCGGCGCAGGCGGAGGCCGATGGGCAACGCTTTCTCGCGCTGGGGCTGCCCGCGGAAAAGCTGCTCATCAATGGCTCGCTTAAATTTGACGTCAGTATTGATGAGTCCAGGGTTGCCCGGGCCAAGGCCTTGAAGCAGCAGTGGCCTGCGCGGCCCGTGTGGATCGCCGCCAGTACGCGCGAAGGTGAAGATTCAAAGGTCCTGATGGCTGCGCAGCAGGTGCTGCAGCAAGTGCCACAGGCACTGCTGCTGCTGGTGCCGCGCCATCCCGAGCGGTTTGCCGATGCTGGAGCCCAGGCTGTGGCACTCGGGCTGCAGGTGCAGTATTTCAGCAAGGGGGAGCCATTGCTGCCGGATACCCAGGTATTGGTTGGCGATACCATGGGCGACATGGTGCTGTATTACTCGCTGGCCGACGTGGCTTTCGTAGGTGGTTCCCTCGTAAGCACGGGCTGCCAGAACATCATCGAGCCAGCGGCGCTGGGTCTGCCGGTGCTGACGGGACCATCGTTGTTCAATTTCCAGCGCGTCAGCGAATTGCTGGTGGCGAGCGGTGGCATGCAGGTGGTGGCAGACAGCAGCGCACTGGCTGCTGAACTGTGTAGGCTGTTGCAGGATGAAGCAGAATGCCGGCGCCGCGGTATGCTGGCGCGGGTGGAAGTGCTGCGCAACCAGGGCTCCACCGAGCGCCTGGTTGCGCAGCTGTCGTCTTTGCTTACTCGCGCAACCAGCGGTTGAGGTCGATCACATCCTGCGGGCTGAGCGCGCCGGCGGCCTGTTTCAGCGTCAGCGTGTCGACCACATAGTTGAAGCGGGCATTGGCGTAGTCACGCTGGGCCTGGTAGAGCAGGCGCTGCGACAGCACCACGTCCACCACGTTGCGCGTACCGACTTCAGCACCTACCTGTGTGGCTTCCAGGGCGCTTTGCGCCGAGAGGATGGCGCGGCCGCGCGCCTGCACGGCGCGCACATCGGTATCCACGCTGCGCCAGGCATTGCGCGTGGCCATGGTGTTGTCACGCTTGGCCTTCAGCAACGCTTCTTCGCTGGCATCACGCGTGTAGTAGGCCTGACGCAGGCGCGAACTGTTGAGGCCGCCGGCGTAGAGCGGCATCGTGAGGTTCAGGGTCACCTGGCTGGACTCCGAAGCGAGGTTCGGGGTGAAGCTCAAGGGGTTGCCGGATTGGTTCCAGTTGTAGTTGATCGCCACATCCACAGTGGGAAGCATCCGTGAGCGAGCTGATCGGGCATCGTCCTTCCTGGCTTCGAAATCCAGTTCGGCACTGCGTACGGAAGGGTTGGTCTGCAGTCCGATCTGCTCCCACTCCTCCATCGGCGCTTCATGCGGGGCGATCGGGAACTCTTCCAGCAACATGGCAACGCTCTCGAACGGGCGGCCCGTGATGGCTTCGAGCACTTCCAGACGCTGGTTGTAGTTGTTTTCTTCCACGAGGCGATTCACGCTGGCGAGGTCGGCGTTGGCCTGGCTGTCGTAGACATCGGTAATCGGGATAAGGCCCACGTCGAAGCGCTGTTGGGTCTGTTCCAGCACCTGCAGTGCCGCTGCTTCCTCCGCCTCGAAGCTGGTGAGGTTAGCCTGGCTGCGCAGCACGTCGAAATAGGCCGTGGCAACGCGGACGATCAGTTGCTGCTCGGCGCGCGCCAGGGTCAGTGCGGCCACTTCATCAGTCTTGCGCGCGCTCTGGAATGCGTACCAGGCCTCGGCGTTGAACAGTGACTGGCGCACGCTGAGGCTGTAACCCTTGGTGTTGAAGCCATCGGCGAAGCTGTGCTGCGGCAGTCTGAAAAATCCACCGGCGCCCGCCGGAAGCTCCCCGTCGATGCCGGTGGTATCGCGTGAGCTGCGGCCCGTGGCGTTGACGGTCGGCAGCAGGAACGAGCGACCCTGATCCACCAGTGTATGCTGGGCGTTGTACTGGGCCCGCGCCTGGCGGATTTCAGGATCGTTCTCGGCGGCGAGGTTGAATATCTCGAGCAGGTCTTCGGCCTGCGCCATGCCGGGGAACGCTGAACACAGGGACAGGGCAAGCGCTGCGGGCAGCAAGCGCAGACGGGGGATACGCGGGGAGGTCATTACAGGCTCCATAACCATGACTGACTGGTCAGTCAGTCTATTGTTGTTTGTTCCGGTGTCAAGGTACGCAAGCGAGGTTCGCGCGGGTTTGTGCGAGTTGCATGGATCAGGCGACCCAAAAAAGCGGTTGCATTGTAGCAAACAAACCCTGAACCTGCCGGCGCCCTGAAAGTGCACGAATCGAGGAAGTGATGAGCAATCTGGCCCCCCCGGCTTTCGGTCTTCACGATGTGGAGATCCTGGAAAGCACCCTCTGCCACGCCGGCCATCTGCGGGTTGAACGCCTGCGCTTGCGTTGCCGCCGCTTTGAGGGCGACTGGAGCGCGCCGTTCCAGCGCGAGGTGCTCATGAGGGAACCGGGCGTGGGCGTGCTGCTATACGACCCTGACAGCGACCAGATCCTGATGGTGGAGCAGTTCCGGGTGGGCTGCCTCGACGATACGCAGAATGGTCCCTGGGCTCTGGAGCTGGTGGCAGGTCTGGTGGACGCAGGTGAATCGGCGGAGCAGGTGGCCATCCGTGAAAGCGAGGAAGAAGCCGGCATCAAGGTGGACCGGGTGTTGCCGATCACCACCTATTACAACAGCCCGGGTGGCAGTGCCGAGAAGCTAAGCATCTTCTGCGCCCGCTTTGATGCGGGAAACTATCGGACCGGTATCTACGGTCTTGACTCCGAATCCGAGAACATCCGCTCCTGCCTGGTGGCACGCGAAACAGCCTTGGCGGCCATAGCGGCAGGGCGCATCAACAACGCCATGAGCATCATTGCCCTGCAGTGGCTGCAACTGAACCTCGAGGATGTAAGGCGGCGGCTCTGGAACAAATAGCGCTCGCGCAAGCCAGGGGCTATAGTCGCAGGCAATCTGGTGGCGGCGCGTCAGTAATGGCAGGCCGCCTGGGGCAGGAACACAGCTGTACTATCATGCAGAATCGGCGTCACCCTCTCGATCTCAGTTCGGCCATGGCGGTATGCGATGGCAACTTCATCCGCATCCTCAACCTGTTGCCAGGCTTCAGTGTCGACCAGCGCCGCAGTTTTGCCCTGCCAGCTCTGGGTGCCGGCCCCGGCGCTGGCCTCGAACACCATGTGGTCCTGCATGTCGTCGAGCGTTTCCGCTACACGAGTACTGTGAACATGCAGGTGCGGCTCAGCGGCCCTGGGTCCTCCTATTATCAGCCGCCCCTCATCGTGGTTCGCCTCTACCACGATGCCAGCACGGCAGAAGTGGTCAGCTACCAGCAGCAAGGCGCCTTTCATGTGAGGGCGCGGCCGGGCGAAGGTCCGGAATTCAGCCTTGATGAAAAGCAGCAAGTGAATGCGTTGCTGGAGGAATGGCTTACACTGTGCATGGAGCAAGGATTGGGCTGGCGGCCGCTGTCCGCCCAGGACCCTGATGCGGAATCCCTGGTGGCGCCACTGTAACTCCGGCATTCCATTTATGAATTGCACGACTCACGACTAGCAGGCCCCTGGTGGAAAACGCTGATAAAAAAGGCACCAGACTCATCCAGATCACGGATACCCACCTCTTTGCCCATGCAGAAGGCGAACTCGTCGGCATGAATTGCGACGAAGGCCTGCGCGATGTCGTGGCGCTGGTGCGTGCCAATGAGCCTGATGCAAAGGCCCTGTTGTTTACCGGTGACGCCAGTCAGGACAACAGCAGCGAAAGCTATGTGCGTCTCGAAGCGGCATTGTCCACGCTGGGTCTGCCGCAATACTGGATACCCGGCAATCACGATGAGCTGCCCTTGCTGGAGGAAGTGATCGGGCCTCGCCATTCCTGCGGCCATGCTTCGTTCAGTGCGGATTGCTGGCGCATCATCATGCTCAACAGCAGCGTCCCTGACCACGTCTATGGCCGCTTGGCTGCCAGTGAGCTGCAGTACCTGCAGCGCAGCCTGAAGGAAGCCTGCGAACCCCACGTGCTGGTGTGCCTGCACCATAACCCGGTACCGGTAGCAGCTACGTGGCTGCAACAGCACTGTCTGAAGAATCCGGACGAACTTTTCGCCATCCTCGATACTGATCCGCGCGTACGTGCAGTGCTGTTTGGCCACATTCACCACGAATTGGAGAAAGAGCGCGCTGGCGTGCGTTACCTTGGATCGCCGTCCACCTGCGTTCAGTTTCATCCGTCCTGTGACGATTTTGCGCTGGACGACCTGAATCCCGGCTACCGCTGGCTGGAGCTGATGCAGGATGGCACGGTAAATACCGGGGTAAGGCGCGTCGAAGGCAAGCGTTACGATGTTGATTTTTCAGGGATCGGCTATTAACCTTGCCGCAAATCACGGCGCCTCCCAACATGAGCAAGACACCGCAAGCTGTGCTGTACCTGCACGGCTTCAACAGTTCCCCGGAATCCCGCAAGGCCCAGCAGTTCAAGCTCTTCTGTGAATCCCGCAGCACGGCCGAGGTGCTGGTGCCGGCTTTGCCGCACCACCCCGCCGAGGCCATGGTGTTGCTGTGGCAGCTGGTGACGAAGTACGAGCCGGTGCTGCTGGTGGGCAGTTCACTGGGAGGTTTCTATGCGACGGCGCTGGCGGAAGCGAGCGGCGTAAAAGCCGCGCTGTTGAACCCGGCTGTGGCGCCATGTGATCACCTGGGAGAAGGGTTCCTGGGGCCACACCGGAACCCCTACACCGGCGAAACATGGGAGTTCACGCGCAGCCATGCTGAGGCGCTGCAGGTGCTGACGTTGCCAAACATCACGCGTCCGGAGCGCTACCTGCTGCTGGTTCAGACTGGTGACGAGGTACTCGACTACAGGCTGGCCGTGGACTACTACCGCGGCTGCCGCCAGCTGGTGCAGGCCGGCGGATCGCACGCTTTCGACGATTTCAACGCAGTATTGCCGGACATCTGTGCCTTCGGCGGGCTGCTGGACTTTTGAGCCGACTGGTTACCTATGAGTAAAGAGTACAACGCAGAATCCATTGAAGTACTGAGCGGGCTTGACCCGGTGCGGCGGCGTCCCGGTATGTACACCGATACCACGCGCCCCAACCATCTGGTACAGGAAGTGCTCGACAACAGCGTGGATGAGGCGCTGGCCGGCCATGCACGCAACATCGAAGTCACCGTGCACAAGGACGGCATGATCGAAGTCAGCGACGATGGTCGCGGCATGCCGGTCGACATCCATCCCGAGGAGAAAGTCAGCGGAGTCGAGCTCATCCTCACGCGCCTGCACGCCGGCGGCAAGTTTTCCAACGACAACTACCGGTTCTCCGGCGGCTTGCACGGCGTGGGCGTATCGGTGGTCAACGCGCTGTCGAAGCAGATCGAAGTGCTGGTCAAGCGCAACGGCAACCTCTACCGCATGACCTTTGCCAGCGGGGACAAGACCAGTGAGCTGGAAATCGTCGACAAGGTTGGTCAGCGCAATACCGGCACCACGGTACGCTTCCTGCCCGACACCAAATACTTCGATTCGCCCAATCTCTCGCTCAGCCGCCTTGTCCACGTGTTGCGCGCCAAGGCCGTGCTGTGCCCGGGTCTGCGCGTCAAGTTCACCGACAACACCGCCGGCGGCGAGAAGAATCGCAGCGACGAGTGGTACTACGAGGACGGCCTCGCTGACTATCTCAAACAGGCCACGCTGGACAACACCTGCCTGCCCGCCGAACCGTTCACCGGCAGTTTGCAGGGCAACGATGAAGCCGTGGACTGGGCCGTACTGTGGCTGCCCGAAGGTGGCGAGCTCACTACCGAAAGCTACGTGAACCTGATTCCCACCGTGCAGGGTGGTACGCACGTCAACGGTTTCCGTACCGGACTCATTGAAGCCATTCGCGAGTTCTGCGAGTTCCGCAACCTCGTGCCGCGCGGCCTCAAGCTCAGCGCGGAAGACCTCTGGGATCGCTGCAGCTATGTGTTGTCAGCCAAGATGCAGGACCCGCAGTTTGCCGGCCAGACCAAGGAAAAGCTCAGCTCGCGCCAGAGCGCCGTGTTTGTCGGCGGCGTGGTCAAGGATGCCTTCAGCCTGTGGCTCAACCAGCACACGGCGGAAGCCGAGCAGCTGGCGGAGATGTGCATCAACAACGCTCAGGCGCGCCTGAAAGCCAGCAAGATGGTGGTGCGCAAGAAAATCACTGCCGGCCCGGCACTGCCGGGCAAACTGGCCGATTGCTCCGCACAGGACGTGATGCGTGGCGAACTGTTCCTGGTAGAAGGTGACTCGGCCGGCGGCAGCGCCAAGCAGGCGCGTGACCGCGAGATCCAGGCGATCATGCCGCTGCGCGGGAAGATACTGAACACCTGGGAAGTCAGTTCCAACGAAATTCTTGCCTCGCAGGAAGTGCACGACATCGCCACCGCCATCGGTGTGGATCCGGGTTCGCCGGATCTCACCGGCCTGCGCTATGGCAAGGTCTGCATCCTTGCCGACGCCGACTCCGACGGGCTGCATATCGCCACGCTGTTGTGTGCGCTGTTTACGCAACATTTCCGCGCGCTGGTGGAAGCCGGCCATGTATTCGTGGCGATGCCGCCCCTCTACCGCATCGACATGGGCAAGGAAGTGTTCTACGCGCTGGATGAGGACGAGAAGAATGGCGTACTCGATCGTCTCGTTGCAGAAGGCAAGAAGGGCAAGCCCAATGTGCTGCGCTTCAAGGGTCTGGGCGAAATGAATCCGCTGCAGCTGCGCGAAACCACGATGAATCCTGACACGCGCCGCCTTGTGCAGTTGCGTGTCGATGACTACGAAAAGACACGTGAGATGCTGGACATGCTGCTGGCCAAGAAGCGCGCCGGCGATCGCAAGGACTGGCTGGAAGCCAAGGGCAACCAGGCTGAATTCTGATACGGACCCCAAGACCCATGACTGAACCCACCACATTCAACGCCGAAGGCATGGAACAGCTGCCGCTGCGCACCTTTGTCGAGCAGTCCTATCTCAACTATTCGATGTACGTCATCAACGATCGTGCGCTGCCGCATCTCGGTGACGGCCTCAAGCCGGTGCAAAGACGCATCGTCTACGCCATGAGCGAGCTGGGCCTCAAGAACAGCGCCAAGCACAAGAAGAGCGCGCGCACGATCGGTGATGTCATCGGCAAGTTCCACCCACACGGTGATTCCGCCTGCTACGAAGCCATGGTGCTGATGGCGCAGCCGTTTTCGTACCGCTATCCGCTGGTGGACGGCCAGGGTAACTGGGGCTCGCCTGATGATCCGAAATCCTTCGCTGCAATGCGCTATACCGAATCGCGCCTGCAGCATTACGCCGATGTGCTGTTGGCCGAGCTGGGCCAGAATACCGTGGACTGGAAGCCCAACTTCGATGGTGAGCTGGAAGAGCCGATACTGCTGCCGGCACGACTGCCCAATATCCTGCTCAATGGCGGCAGCGGTATCGCCGTCGGCATGGCTACCGACATTCCGCCGCACAACCTGCGCGAGGTCGCGCATGCCTGCGTGCACCTGCTTGACAATCCACTGGCAGATATCGATGCGCTGATGGCATTCATCAAGGCCCCGGACTTCCCGACCAGCGCCGAGATCATCACGCCCGCCAGTGACATCCGCGACATGTACCGCAGCGGAAAAGGCATGGTGAAGTGCCGAGCTGTCTACAGGAAGGAAGAGAGCGACATCGTCATCACCGCGCTGCCTTACCAGGTCAGTGGTGCCAAGGTACTCGAGCAGATCGCTGCGCAGATGCAGAAGAAGAAACTGCCGATGATCGTGGATCTGCGCGACGAGAGTGACCATGAGAACCCTACGCGTATCGTCATAGTGCCGCGCAGCAACCGTATCGATGTGGATGCCGTGATG
>JBIIWP010000045.1:0-23647 GCA_044338855.1 Pseudohongiellaceae bacterium
TAGGACGGCGATGGCAGGCCCAACGTCCTGACGGAGAAAGCTGGCTGCGGCAGCTGCCAGGGTTGCAAAGTTGGCCTGCCCGGCACTGGCACCCATGGTTGCTGCAGCCACCAAGGACTTGATTTGCAGGGCCTGCTGCAAGCGGCTGTCCAGGAAGGCATCCTGGGCATAGAGCCGCTGCAGCCGCTCCAATGTGCTGCCCTGCACCGCAGGCAGCTTGGCGGGAGTCCAGGATCCTGCGGGGAACGGCCCCTGCAGGACTTTGGGCATCACTTGTCCGACAGCCATTGCCGCAGGCTCGGCAGCGTGCACCCAACCCGCCAGACGGTTGAGCCAGCCATCGGCTCCAGGATCAGGCTGCACACCCCCTGTTTCCAGCACGTTCTGCGCATCGAAATGCGAGCGGGCCCGATAGGGCGTGGCGATGGCATGAAATACTTCGAGCTGGGACGCTTGATACAGCGCATGGAGGGATTTCAGCGCAGGGTGCAGGCCAAAAAAACCATCGAGTGGCAACAGTTGCGCCTCGGGCACCAGCAGAGACTGCCGCCACTGCGCCAGATCGGGATCACCCGAGGGCTGGACTGCGGCCAGCCCATCCAGGGCTCCACGCAGGATCACAAGAACGAACCGGTTGGGCTGGGTGGTCTGACTCGCCGCAATGCTCAAGCCCGGCAGCAGGGAAACCAGAGGAGCACCGACCAAGCCCTTGAGGACGCTTCTGCGCTTTATGGTTTGGGACATGACTACCTCCACTGAAATGCTGGGCTCGCCAGCAACAAGGCCAGCGCCTGGCGAGGTGATTCCGCCCGGGAGACTTCACGCTGCAGGGTGGCATCCGGCGGCAGCAATTGTGCTGCCAGCGAGCGCGCATCATAGCTGGACGGCAAGCGCTGGCTGAGCGAGTTGGCCCATTCGATACGCTTCATCAAGGCATCGGGACCGCTCCAGAACTCTGCAGTATCAGGCCATCCCGCCGGTGACGGGGCGGTAAACGGGATCTGACCGAGCACCTGCACCGCGGCAAGCGCAGTCTCGCCAGCGTTGTCAGGACGCAAGCCGCGCATGACGGCAATGACGTATTCCTCCGGCGTCCGCAGCTTTCGCGCCGACCCGTCCCAGGCAGACTCGAGGCGCAGCAGCGCCGCATGGAGAGAAGGCAGGTCGCCGTTGGTATCAAGAAAGACACGCTCGAGTTCAGCCACAGCAGCGGCCGGCGGCACATCGGCAACGAAATGCTGCGCCAGCTTTGTGGCAAGGTGCCGCGCTGTGGCAGGTTGGCGGGCCAGCAGACGCAGAGCCTGCTCGCCCTGCTCCACACCACCGCCCGGAATGTTGCGCCCCAACAGGCGCTGCGCTCCGGGTTCATGCGAGGAGGCCACGAACTGGAAGCTGCCCAGCACGGCATCCTTGGCCATCAGCGTACGTTGTCGCTCGTCGAGGAACACTGTCCAGCCAGTCAACATGCGCGCCAGCGCTGTTACATCCTCCTGGGTGAATCCACCATCGACTCCCAGCGTGTGCAGCTCGAGTATTTCGCGCGAAAGGTTTTCGTTGAGTCCACGGCGCGTACGCTTGCCATTCACCGAATTGGGTCCGGTGGACACATTGTTGTCGAGGTAGATCAGCATTGCCGGATGACGCGTAACCGCGACCAGCATATCGGCAAAGCTTCCGCCCATCTGCGCTCGAATGGCTTCGTTTTCCCAGGCCAGCGCCGTGTGCGCCAGCGCTCGCTTCGGGCCGCCCCCGGTTGCGATGGTGAAATGATTTGACCAGAAGCGCAGCAGTCGCTCGACGAACGGCGCTCCCGTCATGACCGCCTGGCGGAAGCGCAGCCCATTGAGGACCGTCACTTCGTTGCGTGCCAGAAGCGTCAGTTTGCGCACTTCTTCTGCAGTGGGAGTACTCGCCGGCGCAGTGGCGGTAGCGGGTGTCCGCTGCATGAGCTGGTAAAGTTCAGTGGCATCGGCGAGCAAGGTGGCTGCGGACGGAAGCCCGGCAAACTCAATGGGCAGCATGGGGGCGAGAGGGAGCTGCGCCGAGAGCCAGGCTTCGGGTTCACCAGCCATAGTGGCTATGTCAGCCAGGGACAGACCCAGTCCAAAACGGCTGCTGGCCACGAATCCCCGGGCAGTTGCCGGCACAGTCGACATAATGATCCTCTCGAGCGCAGCTCTTTTGCCCTTCAACGCGGCAGGAGCGAACCGGTTTACGGGGCTGGCGCAGTTCTCTGCTTTGGTGGTTGGCAATCAGTCTTAGCCAGAATGCTACCGTATAAACAAGCCATAAGCTAGACTGCCTGCCAGCATCCGGAACCGGTAACAAGCATGGCTACCAGCACCACCACCCCGAACTCGTGCACACACGGCTTCATCAAAGCGTCCTGCTTCGACTGCAATCTCAAGGGTCTGTGTCTGCCGATCGCCATGGATGTGCGCGACATTGAAAAGCTCGACAAGATCATCCAGCGCACGCGCCCCATCCAGTCCGGCGAGCATATTTACCGCTCCGGTGATCCCTTCAAGTCGCTGTATGCCGTGCGTTCCGGTTCCATCAAGACCTATCTGATCGATGATGAAGGCGTGGAGCAGGTCACCGGTTTCTACCTGCCCGGGGAAGTGCTGGGCTTTGACGGTATCGGCACCAGCATCCATGGCTGCAACGTAGTGGCACTGGAAACCTCATCCGTTTGCGAAATGCCCTTCGATCGCCTTGAAGAACTTACATTGGCCATTCCGAGCCTGCAGCACCATTTCTTCCAGTTGATGGGCAAGCAGATCGACAGTGATCACCAGATGATGCTGACGCTCAGCAAGAAGAACGCCGAAGGCCGTATCGCCACACTGCTGATCAGTCTGTCGCGCCGCTACGGCCGCCGCAACCTGTCGCCCAACGCCATGCGTTTGCCGATGTCGCGCATGGATATCGGCAACTTCCTTGGCCTCACCATCGAGACGGTCAGCCGCACCTTCAGCCGTCTCGCCAAGGAAGAAGTGATCAGCGTCGATGGTCGTGAAGTGGTCATCAAGGACCATCCGCGCCTGCAGGCCCTCTGCGACGGCCACGGCTGAGTTGACCGGCGTCAGCTCCTGGCTACCGACGCCGCAGGCATCTTGACTTGTGTCAAGGCGCTTGGACTTCCGAATTGCCGCCCCAGACGATTCATGGAGAATCCCCCCACACGCTGGAGGTCTCCATGAAGGCTGTCGAAAACAATCCAATACCGAATGCACGCAAGCCCAGTGCCGGCATCCACGAGAATGCCCTGAACCGCCTGTGCCATTCGCTTGGGTCGGCCGATAACAGCAAGCGCTTCAAAGCCTTTCCTGAAGCGTATTGCCACAGCTTTGGCCTCACGCGCGACGAAACGCACGCCGTAACTGATCTCGACATCGCGCGCCTGCTGCAATTAGGCGCACGCCTGGACCGCCTGGCTCTGCTCACCGCCGTGTTCGAACTCAACGTACTTGAGTTGGGCGCGCAGCAGGCCGGGGTGACGCCGCAACAGTTTGCCGCGCAGACGGGCACGCCTGGCAAACCGGCGCCTTGACGCAAGCACTGGCGGCCCTGCCTGCCCCGCGTTACGCGGCTTTCGAGCAAGGCAGTTAGTCTCTACAATCGCGGCATGCCACGCCGCAGCTGTTTCGTCCTTGTCTTCCCCTTGCTCCTGTTGCAGCCCCCCATGGCCGCAGCCGCTGCCCAGCGTGTGGCCAGCATGCATTTGTGCAGCGATCAGCTGCTGGTCGCGCTGGCGCAGCCCGGGCAGATTGCTTCGCTGAGCTACCTCGCCGCGGATCCTGCGTATTCCCCGATTGCCGATGCCGCGCGAGGCCACCACCTTAACCATGGTCAGGCGGAAGAGCTGTTGCCGCTGGCGCCGGACCTCGTGCTCACCGGCGCCTTCAGCACCACGCTGGCGGCCAACCTGCTGCAGCGCCAGGGACTGCAGGTAGAGCGCCTCGACGTTGCCAGCAGCATCGACGACCAGTATGCGCAGATCCGCCAGGTGGGCGCGCTGCTCGGTGAGGCAGGCAAGGCCGAAGACCTGGTGCTGGAGATGCAAAGCGCACTGGCCACCAGCATCAACCGCTTGCGTCCACGCCTGCAGGGCAAGCATGCCGCGTTCTACAGCAGCAACGGCTACAGCTACGGGCGCGGCACGCTGCAGCATGATTTCATCTTGAGTCTTGGCATGCACAACAGTGCCGATTCGCTCGACGGCGTGGCACAGTTGCCGCTGGAGCAACTGCTGCGGGCAGCGCCCGACTATCTCTTCATCGACCGACCGCCGCAGGACGAAGCGCCACTGGCGCATGCGCTGCTGCAGCATCCGGCACTCGAGGCACTGGCGCAGCGGCTTAGCCTGGTAGTGCTGCCCGATACCTTGTTCCAATGCGCAAGCCCGCTGTTCATCACGGCTTACCAGCAGCTCGAGGCGCAACTGTGACGACGCCGGCACTGCCGGTTACGCTGCTGTGGCTGAGCCTGCCGCTGCTGCTGTTACTCGATCTTGCCAGCGGCCCGACGGCGCTGGATCTCGTGGCGGCGCTGCGCGATGTGGCAGCTGGTGAGGACAGCATCAGCGCCATCATCCTTATCGAACTGCGCCTGCCGCGCGCGCTGCTGGCAGCGCTGGTGGGCGCGGCATTGGCCGTGGCGGGCGCTGCACTGCAGGGTCTCCTGCGCAATCCGCTGGCCAGCCCGGACATTCTCGGCGTATCGCAACTGGCCGTGCTGTGCGCGGTGCTGGTGCTGTACTTCGGGCTCGCCAACCAGGCGTGGTTCGTGCTGCCGCTGGCCGCCATCGCTGGCGCCGCGCTGGCCGTGCTGCTGATGCTGGGCCTGACGCTGCGCCTGCGCGCCGTGCATACGCTGATCCTGGCCGGCATTGCGATCAGTGCGCTGGCGTCCTCGTTTACCGCGCTGGCGCTGAACTTTGCGCCCAACCCTTACGCGCTGCAGGAAATCTACTATTGGATGCTGGGCTCGGTGGCGAACCGCAGCCTGCAGGACCTGCTGCTGGCATTGCCTTTCATCGCGGTGGGCATTGCATTGCTGTGGCGCGGCCGCCATTTCCTCGATGCGCTGAGCCTCGGAGAAGCCGCGGCCCAAAGCCTGGGCTTTGATCTGCGCCGGCAACTGTGGCTGTTGGTGCCCGGCGTGGCGTGCTGCATCGGCGCTGCCGTGGCGGTGAGTGGCAACATCGGCTTCATCGGGCTGATGGTGCCGCACCTGCTGCGCCCGCTGGTGCAGTCACAGCCTTCGCGTCTGTTGTGGCTGAGTTTGCCCGGCGGCGCTGCGGCCGTGCTGTTGGCCGACGTGCTGGTGCAGCACTTGCCCGGCCAGCAGGAACTGCAACTGGGCGTGGTGACAGTAGCGCTGGGCGGTCCCTTCTTCCTGTGGCTGCTGCTGAAGAAGCGGGCGTGGTTTGTATGAGCATGCCCGTGCAGCCGTTACTGCAGGTACGCGGGCTATCGGTCGTGGCGGCGGGCACCACGCTGCTGCAGGATCTGGATCTGAGCATCGCGCCGGGCGAACTCGTGGGCGTGATCGGGCCCAACGGCGCCGGCAAGTCCACCCTGCTGCGCTGTCTGGCCGGGCTCGATGCACCCGGCGCAGGTGCAGTGCTGTTGGATGCGACTCCACTGCAGGCAGCGAGCCTGGAGCAGCGCGCACGCAGCATCGCGTGGCTGGAGCAACGCCCGCAGCTGCACTGGCCACTGCTGGTGGAACAGGTGGTGGCACTGGGTCGTCTGCCCTGGCGCGACCAGCCGCAGGCGCAACCCGCCGCAACCCTGGTGCAGCGCGCGCTCGAACGCTGCGACCTGCTGGCCTTGCGCGAGCGCGAGTTCCACAGCCTGTCCGAAGGTGAAAAGCTGCTGGTGAATCTCGCCCGCATCCTCGTGGTGGAAGCCCGGCTGATCCTCGCCGACGAACCCACCTCCGCACTCGACCCGCGCCAGCAGCTGCGCGTGATGGAACTGCTGCAGCAGGAAGCCCAATCCGGCAAAGCCGTACTGGCGGTATTGCACGACCTCACGCTGGCGGCACGCTACTGCACGCGCCTGCTGTTGCTGCACAAGGGGCAACTGGTAGCGTCCGGTTCGCCGGAGTTCGTGCTGACAGCGCAGCACCTCGCCAGCGTCTACGAAGTAAGCGGCGCATATGATCCCGCGCTGCGCACGGTTATCATCGCCGGCAACATCTGACCGCAGAGAAACAACCATGGCAATCTGGACCAACCCGCGCAGCGTTGCGCAGATCAATGACTATATGAAGGACACCATGTGCCAGCATATCGGCCTGGCAGTCACCGCCATCGGCGATGACTTCGTAACCGCGCGCATGCCGGTAGATGAGCGCACCTGTCAGCACATGGGCATCGTCCATGGCGGTGCCTCGGTGGTACTGGCGGAAACCGTCGGCAGTATCGCGGCTGGACTGTGCTGCCCGGCGGGGCATTACACCGTAGGCCTCGAGATCAATGCCAATCACGTGCGCGCTGGCCGGCCACCCTATGTGGAAGGTACGGCACGCCCACTGCACATCGGCAGCTCCACCATGTTGTGGGATATTCGTATCGTGGATGCTGATGGCAAGCTGGTGTGTGTATCACGGCTGACCACCGCGGTGCTGAAACAGCGCGAAGGCCTGCCACGGCTCCAACCGTTGCCTGGCATGGGCGAGGCCTGAGCTGATGTCGCTCGCTGACCTTACCATCAAGCTGTACCGCAAGGGCACGCCCGCACTGGACGCCGCAGCGTCGGCAGAACTGCACAAGCAAGTGCCGCAGTGGTCAGTGGTCAACGTGAATGGGATTGCCCAATTACAGCGCCACTTCGACTTCCACAATTTTGCCGAGGCGCTCGCCTTCACCAATGCCGTTGGTGCGCTGGCCGATGCGGCTGATCATCATCCGGCCATAACCACGGAATGGGGCAAGGTGCAGGTCTGCTGGTGGACGCACACGGTGCGCGGCCTGCATCGCAACGACTTCGTGATGGCGGCGCGCTGCGACCGCCTTTATCTCACCAACGCAGACCGCTGACGTCCGGCTAATCGACCTGCCCCTGGTCCCGCAGGAACGCGGGATCCGTGCGACCCTGGAATTCCACGTACAGCAGAAAGCCACCCCAGAGATTGCTCAACAGCAACACGCCGACACCGCTTGCGAAGCAGAGCGTAGCCAGCATCCCTGCTGCATCCAGAGACTGCGTCATCAGCAGCATGTTCCACCAGTCATGCGCGTTGGGGTCTTGCCCCAACAGTGGCAGTGCCCGCACCGGGGCGTCGGCGATGTAAGGCGCCACATCGAGGAAGTTCTGCCCGCTCCACCACAACATGAGCGAGGCGGCAAAGTTGTCGCGCTGCCACACCATGAAGTACAGCAACGGCAACCACGGCAGCAGGATCTGGAACAGGCTGCCACCCAGATACATCCAGAACTCGCCGAAGGGGCTGAACATGACGTGGCCATACTCATGGAAGGCGAGATTCACGCCATGCAGGAAGGACGCACCCTGCACTTCTGCATCAATGCCATGCAGGATGAAGTACCAGCCCCAGGCGACAAAGCAGGCGTACAGCAAAACATACCCCCAGAAAGCACTTTCGTGGCGATCACTGGGCATGAAGCAGGTGTAGTGCAGCAGCTTCAGCTGCCAGGACTCACTTTCCGGTGCTGCGGCCGCCGCTTCGAGTTCACTCTCTGCCAATGCCTGCGGCAGCGCCTGCTCGACCGGTTCACGGGCCTGCAGCCATTTGGCATAGGCAATACCGCAGGCCGGGCATACCCCGGGCACCAGTGCGGGGTCGTGCTCACTGCGTTCATACCGGCACTTTGGGCAGATCATGCATGCATCCTGAAACCAGCCGACATCATCACGCAATTCCAACCTCATGTGTAGGGACGGGCGCGGGGGCCCGCCGCTACGGGCGTGCTACACTTTCCAACAATGACTACATCCTTGTTTCAACGCTTCAATCGTTTGCTGAGCCTGCCTTCGGTGAGCTCGGCGCATGCTGCCATCGACATGAGCAACCGCGCCGTGATCGACGAACTGGCGTCGTGGTTCAGCGCACTCGGCTTCGACTGCGAAGTGCTGCCGCTGACGGGCGCACCGCACAAGGCCAACCTCATCGCCACGCTGGGCAGTGGTCCTGGCGGGCTGGTGTTGTCGGGCCACACCGACACGGTACCCTTCGATGAGGCGCTGTGGAGCGTGAATCCGCTGCAGCTCACTGAAAAAGACAACCGGCTCTACGGCCTCGGCAGCACCGACATGAAGGGCTTCTTTGCCGTGGTGCATGAAGCCGTGCAGCAGTTCAAGGATGCAAAACTGCAGCAGCCCCTCATCATCCTCGCCACCGCCGACGAAGAAAGCTCGATGGACGGTGCGCGCCAGCTGGTGCAACTCGGCCGTCCGAAAGCGCGTTATGCCCTGATCGGCGAACCCACTGGCCTGCGTCCCATCAACCGCCACAAGGGCGTGATGATGGAACGTCTGCATGTGCAGGGACAAAGCGGCCATTCGTCCAATCCCGCGCTGGGCCGCAATGCACTGGAAGCCATGCACGACATGATCAGCGCACTGCTGGCCTTCCGCGGCGAGCTGCAGCACCAATACCAGAACCCGCACTTTGCCATCGATGTGCCCACCATGAACCTCGGTGTGATCCACGGCGGCGACAATCCCAACCGCATCTGCGGCCACTGCGCGCTGGAGTTTGACGTGCGCCTGCTGCCCGGCATGGCCAGCGACTCTTTACGCAGTGCCATCCGGGAGAAATTGCTTCCGATTGCCGCGCAGCACCGCGTGGACTTCACGTTCTCACCGCTGTTCCCCGGTGCCGAAGCCTTTGCCAACGAGCACTCCGATTTGGTCGCCACCTGCGCCAGGCTCACCGGGCACGATGCGCGCAGCGTCGCCTTCGCTACCGAGGCGCCGTTCCTGCAGGCGCTGGGCATGGACACCGTGGTACTGGGCCCCGGCTCCATCGACGTGGCGCACCAGCCCGATGAGTATATGGGCCTCGACCAGGTGCAGCCCTGTATAGACCTGATCCGCGCCCTGGTGACGCGTTATTGTCTGCATGGTCAGTAAAACTCTAGGCAAATCAACGTTTGCGGTTACAATGGCGCCCCTTTTTCGGCAGCAAGCCCTCTGGTGATGGCGATGGACATCAAGCAATACGTCAACTGGTTCCGGCACTCGACACCCTACATCAATGCCTATCGCGGCAAGGTGTTCGTCATCCTGTTGCCGGGCGAAGCCATCGTGCACGACAACTTCTGGAACATCGCGCACGACCTGACCCTGCTGAACAGCCTCGGCGTGAAGCTGGTGCTGGTGCATGGCGCGCGTCCGCAGATCGAGCAGGCCCTGCTGGGCGCCGGTATCGAAACCGAACAGCTGAAGAAAGTGACGGGGCAGATGCACAACATTGTGCGCATCACTGACACGGCCAGCATGGACGTGATCAAGCAGTCTGTGGGCCGCGTGCGGATCGATCTGGAGTCAGCGTTCTCCGCCGGCCTCATCAATTCTCCGATGCACGGCGCTGACCTCACCATCGCCAGCGGCAACTTCGTGATGGCCAAGCCCTTCGGCATCCAGGACGGCGTCGACTACGGTCTTACCGGCGAAGTGCGCAAAGTGGAAGTAGATGCCATCCGCAAGCAGCTGGACGGCGGCAACATCGTGCTGATCTCCTCGCTGGGCTATTCACCCACGGGCGAAGTCTTCAATCTCAACGTGGAAGACGTAACGTCCAGTGTGGCGATCGCGTTGAAGGCGGACAAGCTGCTGATCTACGGACAGGAGGCCGGCATCCTCGACGAGGACGGCGAACGCATCAGCAAGATGAGTGCGGAAGAAGCGCAGAAGATGATCAAGGCCAAGATCGAGCAGAACGGCCTCGACGAAGAACTGCTGAATCTCGAACTGAGTGTGCGCGCCTGCAGCGCTACGGTAAAGCGCTCTCAGGTCATTTCCTACGAAGACGACGGCGCCCTGCTGATCGAGCTGTTCACCCGCGACGGCATCGGCACGCTGATCACGCAGGAACAATATGAACAATTGCGGTCAGCCACCATCCAGGACGTGGGCGGCATACTCGAACTCATCGAGCCGCTCGAAGAACAGGGCATTCTCGTGCATCGTTCACGCGAGCTGCTGGAAAGCGAGATCGAGCAGTTCTTCGTGATCGAACGCGAAGGCATGATCGTGGCCTGCGCCGCGCTGTACCCGCAGGACAAGCTCAGCGGCGAACTCGCCTGCCTTGCCACGCACCCCGACTACCGTGACAACGGTCGCGGCATGACGCTGCTCGAACAGGTAGAGCGCAGTGCGAAGAAACTTGGCCTTGCACAGCTCTTCGTACTCACCACCAAGAGCCCGCACTGGTTCGTGGAGCGTGGCTTCTCGGAAAGCAAGGTGGAAGCGCTGCCTGCGAAGAAGAAATCGCTTTATAACTTCCAGCGCAATTCCAAGATTTTCGTCAAATCACTCTGACCGCCTGTCTGGCGGAAGGCGGTGCGGCCATGCCCGCCCGGAGGACCCGCAGTTTGGACACCCGACTCTTGCAGGCCGCAGCCTCAGACGACTGCGCTACTGCCGTAAGGCTGCTGGCAGCAGGCGAGCTGGTCGCCGTGCCAACGGAGACGGTGTACGGCCTCGCGGCTGACGCACGCCAACCGCAGGCAGTGCTGAAAATCTTCGCGGCCAAGGACCGGCCACGCTCGCATCCACTGATCGTCCACCTCGACAGTGCCGACCGGCTTGCGCAATGGGCTGCCCACAGTCCCCCTGCCGCCCACGCCCTGGCCCAGGCCTTCTGGCCGGGACCGCTGACACTGCTGCTGCACAAGGCGCCCTGGGTAGACAGCACCGTTACCGGCGGCCTCGACACCATCGCGCTGCGCGTACCTGATCATCCGGTGTTGCTGCGTGTCATCACCTCGCTGGGCTCCGGTATCGCGGCGCCCTCCGCCAATCCGCACAAGCGCCTGAGCCCCACCAGTGCCGCTCAGGTAATGTCCGGCCTGTCCGGCCGCATTGCCGCCGTGCTCGACGGCGGGCCCTGCAAGGTAGGGCTGGAATCCACCATCGTCGATCTCACGGGGGACACGGTGCGCATCCTGCGCAGCGGACCCATCACGCGCGAACAACTGCAAGACGTGCTGGGCCAGCCGGTGGAATTGCCGGCCCGCCATGACGTCAGCGTGCCCGGCAACATGCAGGTGCACTACCAGCCGCATGCGCCGCTGCACCTGCTGAGCCGCGCGCAGCTGCTGGGCTACATCGAGACACATCCGCAAGAACAGCTCGCGGCCCTTTTCCATGGCTCAGCACCGGCGTCGCTCGCCGCTGTTGCCCGGCTGCACCACCAGTCCCTGCCGCTGGAGAAAGAGGGTTATGCAAGAGAGCTGTACCAGCGCCTGCATGCACTGGACAGCCTGCAGCCAGGTCGCATCCTGCTGGAATCACCTCCCCATGAGGAAGCCTGGCTCGACGTGCATGACCGGCTCTCCCGCGCCGCCACCCCTCTACCCACTCCGTAGGGGCGGGCCCCCGCGCCCGCCCCTACGGAGAGTGATTGCGGAAAGTGCAACGTGGAATTGCCGATGTTTCACTTCCGGCATGCCCCATGATGCCGGACAATAGCCCCTGTCCGGCAGTGTGCCGACCCTTATCTCCTTCTCCAGAACAACCAAGGTAACCCCCATGCCCAAGTACCGCTCAGCTACTACCACCCAGGGCCGCAACATGGCCGGCGCCCGCGCGCTTTGGCGCGCCACCGGCATGAAGAACGAAGACTTCAGCAAGCCCATCATCGCCATTTCCAACTCCTTCACGCAGTTCGTGCCAGGCCACGTGCACCTGAAGGATCTGGGCCAGCTGGTCGCGCGCGAGATCGAGCGCGTCGGTGGCGTTGCGAAAGAGTTCAACACCATCGCCGTGGACGACGGCATCGCCATGGGCCATGACGGCATGCTGTACAGCCTGCCCAGCCGCGAAATCATCGCCGACTCCGTCGAGTACATGGTCAATGCGCATTGCGCCGACGCCATCGTCTGCATCAGCAACTGCGACAAGATCACCCCCGGCATGCTGATGGCCGCGCTGCGCCTGAACATCCCCGTGGTGTTCGTCAGCGGCGGCCCGATGGAAGCCGGCAAGACCAAGCTGGCTGGTCAGGTCGTGAAGCTGGATCTGGTGGACGCCATGGTCAGTGCGGCGGACGACAAGGTCAGCGATGCAGACGTGGACGAGATCGAACGCAGCGCCTGCCCCACCTGCGGCTCCTGCTCCGGCATGTTCACCGCCAACTCGATGAACTGCCTCACTGAAGCGCTCGGCCTCAGCCTGCCCGGCAACGGCTCCGTGCTGGCCACGCACGCCGATCGCGAGCAACTGTTCCTGCGCGCCGGCCGCACCATCGTCGAGCTGTGCAAGCGTTACTACGAAGAGGATGACGTCAGCGTGCTGCCGCGCAATATCGCCAGCTTCAAGGCCTTCGAGAATGCCATGACGCTGGACATCGCGATGGGCGGCTCCACCAACACCATCCTGCATCTGCTGGCAGCCGCACAGGAAGGTGAAGTCGATTTCACCCAGAGCGACATCGACCGCCTGTCGCGCCGCGTGCCGAACCTCTGCAAGGTGGCACCCAGCACGCAGCTGTATCACATGGAAGACGTGCACCGTGCCGGCGGCGTCATGGCCATCCTCGGTTCACTGGACCGTGGCGGCCTGCTGCACACCGACGTGCCGACCGTGCATAGCCCCACGCTGCTGGATGCGCTGGAAGAGTGGGATGTTTCGCGCAACCCGACCGACGACGTAAAGAAATTCTACAAAGCCGGACCCGCCGGCATCCGCACGCAGGTGGCTTTCAGCCAGGACACGCGCTGGCCCAGCCTGGATCTCGATCGTGAACACGGCTGCATCCGCGACGTGAAGTACGCCTACAGCAAGGAAGGTGGCCTTGCCGTGCTGTACGGCAACATCGCCGAAGACGGCTGCATCGTGAAGACTGCCGGCGTGGATGAAAGCATCTGGAAGTTCAGCGGCCCTGCGCGCATCTTCGAAAGCCAGGACAGCGCCGTGAAGGCCGTACTGGACGAACAGATCAAGGCCGGCGACGTGGTGGTGATCCGCTACGAAGGTCCGCGCGGCGGCCCCGGCATGCAGGAAATGCTGTACCCCACGAGCTACCTGAAATCGAAAGGTCTCGGCAAAGCGTGCGCCCTGCTGACTGACGGTCGTTTCTCGGGCGGCACCAGCGGCCTGTCCATCGGCCACGCCTCACCGGAAGCGGCCGAAGGCGGTGCGATTGGTCTGGTGCGCGAAGGCGACATCATCGAGATCGACATCCCCAACCGCACGATCAACATGCGCGTGAGCGATGCCGAGCTGGAAAAACGTCGCGACGAGGAAGACAAGCGTGGCGACAAGGCCTGGACGCCGCACGAAGTGCGCACGCGCAAGGTCAGCAAGGCGCTGCGTGCGTACGCCTCGATGGCGACGAGTGCGGACAAAGGCGCAGTACGAAACGTCGACTGAATCCTGCAATGCTCCACATAACCAAAATGACTCAAAGGGGGAAGGCCATGCTCAAAGTAAAAACTACACGCATGAATGCACCACTGATCCTGTCGGCATTGCTGGGCTTGAGTACTGCTGCCCTGGCGCAAGCTCCCGGCGGCTTCGGCCGCCCACCAGTCGCCGAGGAAACGCCAGATCCGGTTGTGGCGCCCATCCCCGCCATCGCCCCCATCACCGGCGGTGGCGAAGTCTATGATTCCGCCGCCGCCTTATGGGAAGGCCTTGGCCTCGATCACTTCGACTATGTCGCCGAGGAATACCGCATCTCCGGCACTGCCGCCGGCGCACCGTATGAAACGCGCCTGGTCATCCGTCGTCCGCGCGACGGCAGCAAGTTCAGCGGCCTCGCCGTTGCCGAAGCCATGCATCCAGCCGGTGCCGGCCACGCGTTCGAGTACAACTCGCTGTACCTGATGGATGAAGGTCACATTGCCATCGAGATCGACACGCAGGGTGTGGAGCAGATCGCGGCTTACAATCCCGAGCGCTACGGCTTCGTAAAGTTTGCCAATGAGCAGACCAACGAAATCCTCGCGCAGGCCGGCGCGCTGATGAAGAGCGAGCAAAGCCCCATCGCAGGGCTGGGCCTGCGCAAGATGGTGCTGTGGGGCACTTCCGCCAGCTCGCGCATCCTCACGCAGTACCTGCCGGCGCACAAGTTCATGAAGCTGGCAGACATGAGCAACATCTACGACGGCTTCATGCCGACGATGAACGGCACCACCATCGCACCGGTGGACGTACCGATGATCCAGGTACCCACGCAGCACGAGTTCATGAACGTGGCCACCGCCGCGCAGGACAGCGACGAACCCGGCCAGCAGCTGCGCGTGTATGAATTCCCCGGCATGGCGCATCTGGATTCGCGCAACACCTGGCGCCGCTTCACGCAGGAAGACTGCATGAACCCGATGTCGAAGTTCCCTATCGATGCCTACACCTCGGTGGCGCTGCATCATCTGTTCCAGTGGGTCGACAAGGGCATCCCGGCGCCGCGTGCACCGCGCGTGATCATGGACATGTTCGTGGACAACGACGGCTCGCTGATGCAGCTGGACGAGTACGGTAACGCCACGGGCGGCATCCGCAACGTGTATGTGGACCTGCCCACCTTGAAGTACACGATGGTGAACCCGGCCAACCCCGACAGCACCGGCGCCGGCCTCGGCCGCATGCAGACGCCACTGCTTTGCTCGCTGTCCGGCTGGATCACGCCGCTGCCGGCAGAGACGCTGCGCAGCAAGTACGGCAGCACGGCGAACTATGTACAGCAGGTGGAAGCGCGCCTGAATGCACTCGAAGCTGAGGGCTGGTCGCTGCCGGTGTACCGCGACATCATCCTGGGTGATGCGAAGGCTGTGCAATTCTGAAGTTCAGGCGCAGTTGCGCCGCAGACCGACTGAGTCCCGACAGAAAGCAGCATCATGAAACAGACCTTGTTCCTCCTGCCCGGCCTGCTCTGCGATGAGCGGGTCTGGGCGCATCAAGTGCAGCAGCTCTCCGGGCTGGTCGACATCCGCATTCCCGATTTCAGCCAGCATGATTCGCTGGATGCGATGGCGGATGCCGTTCTGCATCAGGCACCCACGCATTTTTATGTGGCAGGACATTCGATGGGTGGGCGCGTGGCATTGCAGATTCTCAGCAAGGCGCCAGACCGCATCCTGAAACTGGGCTTGCTTGATACCGGCACGCACGCTGCGAAACCCGGCGAAGCCGAGAAGCGGCAGGTGCTGATCGATCTGGCCTCGCGTGAAGGCATGGCAGCACTGGCGCGCGCGTGGGCACCGCCGATGGTGCATCCGGCGCGGTATCACGATGCAGCGCTGATGGACGCGATCTACGCGATGGTGGAGAACTACAGCGTGTCCAGTTTCAGAAAACAGGTGAACGCCTTGCTGAACCGGCCTGATGCACTGCCCTTCCTCGCCAAGGCACCGGCCAACACCCTGGTGCTGTGCGGACGCGAGGATGCGTGGAGTCCGCCAGAGCAGCACGAGGTGATTTCACGAGCGCTGCCGGATCAGCCGCCTGTCACTATCATCGACAACGCGGGGCACATGGCGCCGATGGAGCGGCCGGAAGCGGTCACCGCTGCGCTGCGCAAGTGGTTGGGGGCCTGACGCTGACGCTCACCCCTACAGCGGCGCAAACGCCTGCGTCGCCGCCGCTGTATTCGAAATGGGAATGTGGTAGTTGCGGCTGACTTCGCGCACAGGGCCGGCAAGCGCATTGCGCGCCGCCACCCACATGATCAGCTCCAGCCCCGCCGTGCCGACCTTCTCGATGATGTCTTCGCTGCTGAACTGCGTAACCCAGTTCGGGTCTTCACGCGTCAGGCTTTCCATGAACTTCTTGTCGAACTCCGGGTTCAGGTGCCCCGCACGCTCGCCTTCGAGCTGATGCGACAGGCCACCAGTGCCCACGATCAGCACGCGCTTGTCGGAATCCCAGGCACGGATCGCATCACCCACAGTTTTGCCCAGTGCGGCGCAACGGCGCGCGGAAGGAAAGGGATACAGCACGGTATTGATGGAAATCGGAATCGTGGTGACGGGGCAGCGCTCACCATCGGGAAACAGCAACTTCAGCGGCAGCGCAAACGCGTGGTCCACCATCATGTCCTGGCAGATCGTCATGTCGAAGTCGTGATCGACCAGATGATTGACCAGACGCCACGAAAGCTCTTCTTCGCCAACAAAGGGCGGTGTGTTCGGCGTGCCCCAGCCTTCATCCCCGTTGACGTACTCCTTGCCCGCGCCGATGGCGAAGGTCGGCATCTTGTCGAGGAAGAAGTTGAGGCCGTGGTCGTTGTAGAACACCACGGCAACATCGGGCTTCACTTCAGCCAGCCAGTCATGGATGGGATGAAAGCCCTTGAAGAACGGCGACCAGTAGGGATCCTGCTGCAGGCCATGGGCCAGCGCCTTGCCGATGGAGGGGACGTGCGAGGTGTTTACACAGCCGACGATCTGCGCCATTGCGGAAGCCTACCTGTAGTGCGGCGGAGCGGGGATATTGGTTGGATGGTACCGGGTTTTGCCGAGGCCAGGCTCAGGCAGCTGCAGCGTACAGCATCGCGGTGAAAGCCGCTTTGGTGAGGCCCGTCTGCATCGCACCCCAGTCCTGTACGTCCAGGCCCAAGAGGCCGGCATACTTGCCAAGGTAGTAGATGTTGCCACCGGCCTGCTGCAGGCCGATCAGGTCGCGTGCCAGGATGGCAGCGGTCTGCTCGTCCGACAGGCGGTACTTGCGGCAGTAAGCAGCCTGGTCACGCGTAAAGGCCTCGCGGTTGGCGGGATCATTGAACGAAAAGCACATCTTGTTCAGGGCATAACCTTCACCAGCATTGGCGCCGGAAAGAATGTAAGTACCTGCAATGTGTCGTTTCATGTCGCGTCCTCGCGGGCTGCTGCCTTGGATGGAGGCGCAGTGTCTGCGAGACGAAACATTAAATAAACGCTGTTTTGTATTACTATTACATTAGCAGAATTAATGAATAGGCCAAGCCCATGAAAAACAGCGATTTTCTGAACCTCGACGGGCATCTGCTGCGCTTCCTGATCCACCTGACGGAGGAAGAATCGCTGACCAAGGCCGCCGAAAACCTCGGCGTGACGCAGTCCGCCGCCTCCCACATGCTGACCCGCCTGCGCGCCATCGTAGGCGATCCGGTGGTGGTGAAGTCCGGCCGCGGCGTGGTGCCCACGGTGCATGGCCGCGAACTGGCCGACAAGGCGCGCAGCCTGCTGGACGAGCTGCGGACCTTCGCCTTTGCCGTGGACTTCCATCCCGGGCAGCAGAGCGGCCAGCTCACCATCGCGGCCGACGACCTGCAGCGCGACCTGCTGCTGCCCGCATTGCTGAAGCGGCTGAAGCAGCAGGCGCCAGACCTGACCCTGCGCGTGATCCCGTCCGGGATTCCGACGCTGGACATGTTCCGCACGAACCAGTGCCTGCTCGCAATCTCACCACGTCCGCCCGTCGGCACCGAGATCATGCAGAAGCGCCTGTTCACCGACCGCTACCTGGTGTTCTTTGATGCCAGTCAGCGCGCGGCGCCAGCAAGCCTCGACGAGTACTCCGCCGCCGAACACGTCACCGTGAGCTACACCTCGACGCAGCATCTGGAAATCGACCGCCATCTCGAAGACCTCGGCATCGCGCGCCGCTTCGGCGTGGAAGTCTCGAGCTTTGCCGGCATCCCGGCTTTCATCCACGGCAGCGACCGCCTTGCCACCCTGCCAAGCCTGCTGCGCGATGATCTGCTGAAGGACCTGCAGTACTGCGAGTTGCCGCTGCCCAGCCCGCCGCTGCCGATCTACATGATCTGGCACGCGCGCTACCAGCATGACCCGGCGCATATCTGGCTGCGCCAGCAGCTGGATGCGGTGACGCAGTATCTTTGATGATGCAACGAGCTTTGCTGTGAGCAGTGAGGGTAGGGAAGTGCTGAAGGGCGAGCTTCAGCGCGCCTTGCCTGTCTTGCGCTTGCCCTTGTGCGCTTCCATGTACTGGCGCAGCACACGGTTCATAGCGGTCTGGTAGCCTTTGCCCTGCTCCTTGAAGAAGGCCACGACGTCGGGATCAAGCCGCAGTGAGATGGCCTGCTTGCCGCCGATGATGACTTCCGCCTGTGCCCAGAAATTGTCCGGCGTAGGCGCAATGTCCGAGTAATCAATGTCGGCGTCCGTCATCGAATCCAAACGCTTCAAATCGCTCCTGGTAACCACGCTTTTCTTTTTCATTGGCTATTCGCATCGATATGATCCGCATCCCGCTTGCCCGGATCGTGTAAATGATCACGACGGCTCGCATGTCCAGCATTCCAACCGCCCTGATTCTGGTTTCACCGTAATTCTGTCTCTCATCGGGATAGGTCAGCACCAACCCTGCGAAAACTTTCCAGGCGTCTGAAAAATCCAGGCCGTGCTTGCGCAGGTTGGCAAGCCTCTTCCTTGAGTCCCACTCGAAGTCCATGTGATTGTATATACAAATGTAGTTACAAAACCAGCCATCCCGACTCCACCAAGGTAGTAGCTTCCAGAGAACTTGCGCGGCATTTTAAGCACCAAGCTCATCATTGCGATCCAGACTTGGCTTATCCGCACGCCGCAGCGGCTGGTGCTGCCGGCGCATTTCCCGGGAGTATCGGCCGGGCATGCAGAAAGTGTCGATGGCGCTTTCGCCTTCCGCTTTCTGAACTGAAAAAAAAGTCCCCGCCTTGCGGGCAGGGACTTTGTCGTGAGTCTGAACGAAGCCCGAAGGCTCCGTCCATCTTCATGCAGAGGCTGGATCAGAAGTTGACGTTGAGCGTCAGGTTGTAACGACGCCCGTACACATCGTATTGGTTGAGCACGTTCTGGTCACCAGTACCACTTGCTACAACCGGTGGGGCAGTGTCCAACAGGTTCAGCACGTTGAAACCGAGGTTCCAGGTACCACCATTGTTCAACTCACCGCGATAGGTGACAGTGCTGTTCCACCAGGTGCTGGAAGCAACATAGTTGTCATCGACCTCCACACCTTCAGTCCAGTTCCGGTTCATCTTCTCGCCAGACACATGGCGAGCCTGCAACTGCAAGGACCAAGGCCCGATTGAGTAGGTGCTGGTGATGTTGCCGGTCAGGCGTGGCATGGTGTACTGGTCCATCAGGTTGCTGCGGAGGCCTCGAGCCGAAATATCCTCGCGGTTCAACATCCTGCCTGCAAGCATACGCACACTCAGGTTTTCCTCCTGATTGTCGAAGAAGTTGACTTCCGTGCGGTAAGCCACCTCGAAGTCCATGCCTTCCACCACCGCCTGATCCTGGTTGAAGAAGCGGCGGAACACGCGGGAGATTACCCCGTCCGGTGAACGCTCGATGTTCACACACTGCTCGGTTATACCGGCAAAGCAGCGGTCCACCACGTCCTGCTGGGCAATCTGCGAAATGGCATCCTCGATATCGACCTCATACCAGTCAGTGGAAACAGACAGGCCTTCCAGAAAACCGGGCTCGTAGACAATACCGAACACGGTCGTGTCGGCAGTCTCCGGACGCAGGTTCGGGTTACCAGAGGCAACGATGGTGATGGCCGTGCTTTCGTCCGCACGGAAACGGTCAAGTACGTTGGCGCCGCCTCCCTGCGCATCGAAGCGCTCGGAGAAGGTGGCCTCGCGCACGTCCTGGGAACGGGTCGCACGCAGACGCAGCCCTTCGATCACCCGCAGCTCAAAACCCGCCTTCCAGGCTTCAACCTTGCCGCTGTTGCTGTAGTCTGACTGGCGAAAGGCCAGGGAGCCGCCGAAAGTCTGGTTGCCGGAAGCGGATTCCCAGATCGGGGCCTGCAACTCGGTGAACCATTCCCAAACGTCGTACTGCCCGGCGATGATCGGTACTGTGGAGAACTTGTGCAGGTTCGGGCTGCCGCCGCTGTAACCCCCCGGGATACCGCGGATCCCCAGGTTTGGCGCATTGATCGGTGGACCCAGGGCATCCACATCAACAGGGGTGGCCTCATCGGAGAAACTGGAATCACGCCAGGTGAGGCCGGCTGCCATGGAGACCGGGCCATAGCCCCAGCCTTTGAACAACTCACCGGAAGCCACAAGCTCGGCAAAATCCTGTTCCACAATCCCGATCGAGCGCTTGTCGGTACCTACATAGTCGATCGCATTCTGACCGGCATTACCGGCACCGAACACGTTGTAGGGCACGCAGCCTTCAATGGTACCGTCAAGCCCTACCGGGGACATCAGCGGTTGTGGTACCGGGTCATTGGCAGTACGCGAGTTGGTCAGGCCGGACGCAATGCCTGCGGCATTGAGCTGGGCAACGGTCGGTCGGTACTGCGGCAGGTTCACGCGACAAACGGTGCTGCCAGTGGTCGGATCCCTGACCGCATCCATGCCCAGGAACATGCGGTCAACCCGCATCATCTCGTAGGTATGGGTCAGACGGGAGGTTTCGCCAGCGGAATAGCTGCCGGAAATATTCCAGGTGTTGGGCAGCTCATAGGTGAAACCTGCGGTATAGGTCTGGGTACTGAATACGGAGTGGTCGCGCTTGGTGCTGCCGAGGTCGGGTACCCCAATGAAACCGCCCATCTTGTTCAGCACCAGCTCAGTCTTGCGGGCAGCCGTCATGACATCCTTCACGTACTGGGGGAGGAAGACGTTGTCCACGGCAATCCTGGGTGCCCAGATCGAGGTCATGGTGATGCCATTGATATCGCCACGGTTGGTCATACCGGAAGTCTCGGAGCGACCCACTACCGCCTGGACATAAGCTGACAGGTTATCGGTGAACTGGTACTGGCCGGCCAGGAACATGGAACGTCCATCCACCTCCTCGCCCTGACCCGGACCTTCAAGGGCTTGGTAGGCGAGATCGGCTTCAGGGCCACCGCTGGTGGTGCGACTGGTGCCGGCACCGGCCCTGGAGGTGAGGATACCGTCACGGAACGGCACGACCTGGGTACCTTCGCGGTTGAATACCATGCCATCGAGCACGGTGCTGGTACCGGAAATAATGCCATAGGGATGCGTGTCGGTACGGGCCACATTGGGCATGGTCAGGCGCTGCGGAGTCCCCGGTGCGGCACCTGGTCTCCAGGCCGGGTTCGTCACGTGCCCCCAGCGCTGGTACCAGTCGGAATCAAGGTCAAGCGGGTCACGCTGGATCTGCTCGATATGCAGCCCCTCCATGGAACCGATGATGTTCAGCTTCTCACCGACCTTGAAACCACCCGCGATGCTGGCGTTGTAGCGCACGCCGTCACCGAACTCAGTGATACCGGTACCGGTACTCATCTTCAGGCCTTCGAACTGGCGGTCGAGAATGAAGTTGGTCACACCACCCAAGGCATCCGCGCCGTAGGCGGCGGAGGCGCCACCGGTGACGATGTCAACACTGCGTACCAATGCGGTAGGAAGAGTGTCCACATTGACGGAACCACGCTTGTCACCAGGCGCCATGCGGGCACCATCCAGAAGTACCAGGGTTCGGTTCGCTCCGAGGTTGCGCATGTTGAGGAAGCTGCCGACGGTAAATGCCAGGGAGCCACCGTTGCGCTGCGGTGTTACGGTATTGAAGAACTGTGGTAATGCATCGAGCTGCTCGGCAATCGTGCCGCCGGGATCGAAGGAATCCAGTTCGGCAGTGGAGACCACCGTCACCGGAGTCGGTGCTGCCATGCCGTCGGTCATACGGATTCGCGAACCGGTAACGGCTACCTCCTCGATCTCATCCTGGGCATAAACCGGTGCTCCCATGGACATGGCGGCGGTAATTGCGGCCAGTGACATGGCCAAGGTTTTCCTGCGACCAAATGCGCGGGCTTTCCTGCCCTCAGTATTGGAGTGACTCATTTTCTCTTCCCCTCATGCTTGTTATTAGAATGAACTTCAATAGATGAAAATGCAGAATTGGCTGGGTTCTCTGAGTATTGATGAGAAATCTCTCGTAGCTTTTTTATTCTCCTCATGCGTTGTTGTGATGCCCCCACTGGCTGCGGGGGGGCTTGAAATCTAACAAAGAGCTCACGGATGACATACCCATTTCTTGAATAATTCGCTAACAACCTCCTGAAACTTTCTGAATGCCGACCGCTTGCTGACGTTCCACGTGTCACTTTTTTGTCACAGTACGGTTCGGTACGGCTTTTACAGTACTGTTCGGTACGGTTTGTCTGTTGCCTGATCGTGATGTCACGACCGCCTGCAGGCCCCGGCAAGCGGGTGTCTGGCATTCCCGGGTGCTTGTGGCTATAAATGGCCTTTCAATCGAGTTCCTGCGAGCCAGGAGGAAACGCGTCCATGAACATGCCCCAGAAAACTTTCTGCCGGCGTCGCCACAGCCTGCGCGCTGGCCTCCTGCTGGGCCTGTTGCTGCCGGTACTGCCGGGCAGCGCACAGGCCCAGACCAACCTGTACTGGGGCGACCTGCACATCCACACCAACTACTCGCTGGATGCCTATGGCGTGCGCAACACGCGCATCACGCCGGACATGGCCTATCGTTTCGCGCGCGGCATTCCCATCCACCACGATGTGCTGGACACCAAGGTGCAAATCGACCGCCCGCTGGACTTTCTTGCCGTGACGGACCACAGCGACAACCTCGGGGTTGATCTGCAGGTGGTGAACCGCGATGAACTGTTGCAGGCCACGCCCTGGGGACGCCGCCTCATCGAGTCGGTTACCCCCGAGAAGCCCTGGGCCGGATTGCTGGGTTTCCGCCGCGCGCTCGGCCCCGAGGGCGATGCCATGATGAAGGAAGTGACCACACTGGACTTGCGGCGCTCAGCCTGGGCCGAGGAAGTCGATGCGGCCGAGGCCAACTACATTCCCGGCACCTTCACCACACTGGTCGGCTGGGAATGGACCGCGATGATCGATGGCAAGAACCTGCACCGTAACGTCATCAGCAACGCCGGTGCGGAAGCGAAGCAGTTCCATCCCTTCGGTGCCGGCCAGTTCTGGTCGATCGACGGCATCGACAGCAACCGCCCGGAAGCACTGTGGTCCTGGCTGGACGAGACCTCGGCCAGCACTGGTAGCGACTTCATCGCGATCCCGCACAACTCCAACCTGTCGGCCGGCCTGATGTTCGACAGCGTCGACAGTGATGGCCGCCCCATCAATTCGCGCTACGCGCAGGACCGCAGCCGCTGGGAATCGCTGGTGGAGATCACGCAGATGAAGGGCACCTCCGAGGTGCACCCGTCACTGGCACCCACCGATGAATTCGCGGAGTACGAAATCCGCCGCAAGCTGCTGATCGGGGCACCCACGCCGCCGAATGAAGGCGACTACGTGCGCTCCGCCCTGTTGCGCGGTCTCGCTTTCGGCAACAGCGTTGGCACCAATCCCTACAAGTTCGGCATCATCGGCGCCACCGACGGCCACATCGGCATGTCGTCGGTGGAAGAGAAGAATTTCACCGGCAAGATCGCCACCGACTCGCACATCAGCGACCACCTGCCGAAGGAACGCCCGGTGATCTTCCCTGCCTGGGAAATGTCGGCCTCCGGACTTACCGGCGTGTGGG